>DATHJR010000083.1:0-13210 GCA_035286525.1 Gemmatimonadaceae bacterium
AGAAGAAGCGACCCTGCAGGAACAGGTCGTACGCCTCGAGATCCTCGGTGCCGCGGGAGGCCCTCACCGCCGCGTCGCTAACCGCGCCCCCCAATGTGTGTTCGAGTGTGCCCGCGATGGCGTGCGCCAACTCGTCTTGCACGCGGAACACGTCCGTCACCTCGCGCTCGTAGCTGTCGCTCCAGAGCGTGAGCCCGTTCGTCGGGTTCACCAGCTGCGCCGTCAATCGAAGTCGCGACCCGCTGCGTCGCACGCTCCCCTCCACGAGCCGCGACACGCTCAGCTGCCGGCCGATCTCTTGCGCGCTCACCTGCTTTCCGCGAAACGCGTACGCCGAGCTTCGCGCGGCCACTTGCAGTCGCGGTACACGCGTCAGCGCCGCCGCCAGCTCGTCGGTCATGCCGTCGGCGAAGTAGAGGTTCGCCGTGTCACCGCCCACGTTCTCGAACGGCAACACCGCAACGGAGCTGGTCTCCGTGCTCGCCTCGAGCGAGGCGGGCCCGAATCGACGCGTCATCACCTTCGCGATGAGCACCGTGGAGGCGATCACGCCGGCGGTGACAAGCCCGACCCAGAGCGCGCGGCGCGTTCGTGCCGTGGGAAGGGTGCTCGCGGGCGCCGATCTCTGGCTTGGAGTCCCGATCGCCAAGAGATCCTCCAGCACCTCCTCAGCGGTCTGCGGTCGGTCAGCCGGTTTCTTCTCCAAACAGCGCGACACCAGCGCATCGAGCGCGCCGGGCACACTCGGCCGGTGCGCCGAGCTGCGATCGGGCGCGGTGGTCACGTGCGCGGCCAGCACGGATTGCGGCGTTCCGCCGACGAACGGCGGCCGGCCGCAAAGCATTTCGAAGGCGAGCACGCCAAGGGCGTAGATGTCGGCGCGGTGGTCCGTGTGCGGATCCGCCGCCGCCTGCTCCGGCGCCATGTACGCCGGTGTGCCAAGTGCGATCCCAGCCGACGTGTCACTCCCCGTGCTGGCGGCTGCGCTCAAAGCCTTCGCCACCCCGAAATCCGTGACTAGCGCGTGGTGCTTGGTGAGCAGGACGTTGTCCGGTTTGATGTCACGGTGCACCACGCCGTGCTCGTGCGCATAGGAGAGCGCTTCGGCGACATCACGGAGAATTCGCAGCACGTCCGCGATCGGGAGTTCTCCCTCCCGTACCACTCGCGCGCGGAGCGACTCCCCCTCGATGAGGGGCATTGTGTAGTAGAGTAGCGCTTTGTCGCTGCCCGCGGAAATCAGCGGCACGATGAGCGGATGCTGCAGGCTGGCGGCGAGCTGGATCTCGCGCCGGAATCGCTCCACGCTCACGCCTGCGCCGAGCTCCGAGGGAAGCACCTTGATGACCACGCGGCGGCCGAGCGCGGTCTCGGTCGCCGCGAACACGCGAGACATTCCGCCCCCGCCGAGTTCACGCTCGACGGTATAGGCGCCGCCGAGCGTGGACTGCAATTGATCGAGGAACTCCGACGATGCCATGCGCCGCCCAGGCGAGGTGAATGATCGATGATAGGATAACATCCGTGCGGCTGGTTGACGCCGAATGGCTTCATCGCAGGAGTCGCGGCGCTGGCACGCAGCCGCATTCACATCGGAATCCCTCGCAGACGGGACAAGCTGCCGATTACGGAACGACGCCTCTTGCGTCTACTACCGTGACGGATGTATATATCCACCGCGGATATATCCCTGTCCCCGGTAGCCATGACGAAGAAAACTCCCGAAAGCCTGCTCCCGCTCACGCCCGCGGTGCTTCACATTCTGCTGGCCCTGGCCGACGGCGAGCGACACGGATACGCCATCGCGCAGGAGGTCGAGGCGATGAGCGAAGGGCAGGTGCGCATGGGGCCTGGCACGCTCTACGGATCCATCCTCCGCATGACGAGCTCCGAGCTCGTCGAAGAAGTGTCGACGCGGCGACGCGAGGATGGAGACGAGCGCCGTCGCTACTATCGTCTCACGCCATTCGGCAAGCGCGTGCTCGTGCGAGAGCTTGCCCGCCTGGACGCGGTCGTCGCACTCGCGCGGCGCAAGCAGCTGCTGCAGGCGCCCGCATGAGCGACCACCCGCGCCCGACGCGACCCGCGCGCCTGCTCGCGTACTGCTATCCTCGCGAGCTTCGCGATCAGTACGCTGACGACATCGCACGCTTCATCGACGACACGCGACTCGATCCGCGCTACCGCGACGATCCGTTCGGCCAGCTGCGGGTGATGGCACGGTTGAGCGCCGATGCGCTCGCGAGCCTCTTCTCGTCGTGGCGTCACGGCGCGCCCCGACCCATTCGCGTGGCGTCCGTGGAGCCATCACTCACCGCCCGGCTCAAGACTTTCAGCGCGGATGCCCTGCTGCAGGACATTCGGTTTGCGATCCGCGGCTTCATCCGGCGTCCCGCATTCACCGCGGTCGCACTCGGCACGCTCATGCTCGGCATCGGCGCCAACACCGCGATTTTCACGCTCGTGAATGCGTTGCTGCTGCGGCCACTTCCGTATGCGCATCCGGAGCAGCTCGTCAGCATCTGGGGAACGAGCGACGCGCAGAAGCAGCTTCTCATGTCGCTTCCGGATGTCGTGGATCTGCGCCAACGCAATCACACCTTCTCCGACATCGGAGTGGTGCGCACGATCAGCGTGAACCTCACGGGAGGCGACCGGCCCGATCGCGTCATCGGCAGCTTCGTCACCGCATCCACGCTGAGGCTCCTCGGCGCGAAGACCTCGGCCGGCCGGCTGTTCACCGACGACGAAACCGCGCTTGGCGCCGGCCAGCAGGTGGTCGTGCTGTCATACGCAGCGTGGATGGCGCGTTTCGGTGGGCGAGGTGACGCCCTTGGCAAGACGATGGTCTTGAACGGTCGCCCGCACGTCGTAATCGGCGTGACTGCCGCGGACTATCTTGATCCCTTCGAAGCCGAACTGTGGTTGCCCGTCACCTCCGCGCCAACTCGCGAATGGTTCGATCGGTCCGACGCGTCGGTGTGGGCCGTCGGCCGGCTCAGGCCCGGGCTCGCGCCGCGCGACGGGGAGAAGGACCTCGCGTCCATCGAAACGCAACTTCAAAGCGAACATCCGCAGAGTGGCGCGCGGCCGAGCGTGAGCGTGATCGATCTGCGGGAGCAGCTGGTCGGCAAGTCGCGCTTCATCCTGCTCGTGCTGTTCGGCGCCGTCGTGGCCGTGCTGCTCATCGTCTGCGTGAATCTCGCGAACCTGCAGCTGATTCGAGCCTCGACGCGCGCGCGAGAGATCTCCCTTCGCGCGGCGCTCGGCGCGAATCGCGCGCGTCTCGCGATTCAGGTGATCGTCGAGAGCCTGTTGCTTTCGCTCACTGGCGGCGTTCTTGGCGTGTTGCTCGGCATCTGGGCGGTAAGAGCTCTCGTCGGCATCCTGCCGATTGCGGACGCTACGCCCGTGCACGTCGATGCGTGGGTGCTGGCGTTTTCCTTCGCGATCGCCGTGTTGACGGGCCTGATGTTCGGTGCTCCGGCCGCGCTCTTCGGCTCGCGCGTCAACCTGCAGGATGCGTTGCGCGCGCGCACCGAAAGCACGACGGCGCGACGCTTCAATGCGCGAAACGCGCTCGTGGTGGCGGAGCTGTCGCTGTGCATCGTGTTGCTCGCGGTCGCGGGGCTGTTCACGCGCTCACTGGTTCTGCTGCAACACACCGAAACCGGTTTCGACCCCGATAACGTGTTGACGGCCGAGTTCAGGCTGCCGTCCGCGAAGTACGATGACAGCGCGAAGGTGCAGCTCTTCATGACGGCGGCGCTCGAGCGACTGCGCGAGATACCTGGCGTGGCGTCCGTAGCGTTCATCGATGCGATTCCGCTGAGCGGCAATTTCGGCATCATCAGCTACGTGGCGGAGGGGCATGCGCAGCCCGCCGCCGGCGCGGAGCCCACTACACAATTCACGAATGCGAGTGATGGCTACTTTCGCACGATGCGCATTCCGCAGCTCGCCGGCCGCGATTTCGACTCGCACGATCGGGTTGGCAGCGAACGCGTCGCGATCGTGAACAAGGCATTCGCGAGCAAGGAGTGGCCGGGCGAATCGGCAATCGGGAAGAGCGTGCGCCTGATCGGGCCGCCCGACCTCGAGGTGCGGGTGGTGGGCGTAGTAGGCGGCGTGAAGCAACAGACGCTATCCGAGAGCGACTCGCCGCAGCTGTACCTGAACAAGATGCAGGGCTCTGGAATATTCGCGAGTGTGGCGATGCGCACCCTCGGAGATCCGGAGTCGATGGGCAAGGCCCTGCGCGAAGCCATCTGGTCCGTCGATCCCGATCAACCGGTCTGGAAGATCCGCACCATCAACGCACTGGTTCTGCGGGACCTCGCGCCAACGAAATTGTCCGTCAAACTGATCGGTGCCTTTGCCGCGCTGGCACTCGTGCTTGGAGTCATCGGCGTGTACGGCGTGATGTCGTTCAGCGTCGCGCAGCGCACCCACGAGGTCGGGATCCGCATGGCGCTGGGTGCGCGTGGAAGCCAAGCGGTGCAGATGGTGCTGCGGTCGGGATTGGAGGTCGTGATCGTCGCCGTTGTCGTTGGCGTCGCGGGCGCTCTGGCGGCGGGGCGATATCTGGAATCGCAGCTGTACAACGTCGGTGCGTCGGATCCCGCCACAATGTTTAGCGTGCCGTTGATTCTCGCGCTGGTCGCGTTGATCGCGTGCTGGCTGCCTGCAAGGCGCGCCGCGCGCGTGGATCCGGCGAGCACGTTGAGGAACGACTAGGCTCACGCCGCTGGAAACTTCCGGACGGCCAAACCAGCCTTCAGGCCTACCGCGACCAACATCCGTAACCTGCACAGCGGATAGCGGGGGCCACGAACGAATTCCGCTCACACAAGACACAACACGCGGAAGAGTTCGGCTCCTACGGCGTCATCGTACGTTGTCGTACCTGAGCAGTCGTTCCTCCGATTTCGTTTGGCCTGCGCATTGCTGCGACGCGACAGTGCCGAGAAGCATTGTGATCCCAACGAACAGCAGCCTGTGCGTGTCCACGCCGCGAGTGCGGCCAGCATGGAGGATCCATTCATGATCGCGAATGAAATCACGAGCTTCTATCATCAAGCCAAATGGGCAGTACTCCTACGAGGATTACTTTCGCTGATCGTAGGCATCCTGATCTTCGCTCGCCCCCTCGAGTCTGTGGCTGCGCTTGCATTGGTCATCGCGATCTGGTCCCTCGTCGATGGATTCGTCAACATCGTTCGTGCGTTTGCGCTGCGCGGCGTCATGTCGCACTGGGGGGTGCTGTTGGTCGGCGGTGTGATCAGCGTTCTCTTCGGGATCGCGGCGCTGTACTTCTATCCGGCGCTCTCGTTGGCCTTCGCTGTCGTCTGGACATCGCTCTGGCTGATTACGTCGGGTTTCGTCGCCGTGTACATCGCGATGATGGAGCGGCGCGTCGGAGTGTCATGGAGCTGGACGATGGCATTCGGGATACTGGCGATCGTGGGAGGTGCAATCGCGTTCGTGTACCCAGCAATAACGTTGGTAAGCCTGCTTGGCGTGCTCTCCGCGTATGGCATTATCGGCGGCATCGTGCTGCTAATCGGCGCGGGGAAAATGCAGTCGGTCGAATCGGACGTGCAGCATGCCGTTGGCGGCACCGCGAAGGTGTGACGCGCGAATCGTCTCTTGCGGAACACACCTTGGGGTGCCGCCACCGAAAGCACCCCAAGGCTTTTCTCTCACAGCTCCTGCTCCGTCGGTCGCACCAGCACTTCGTTGATCGCCACCCGCCGCGGGCGCGTTACGATGAACGTGATCACCTCGGCGATGTCGTCCGCCTCCAGGCGCTCGATGTTCCCGTACCGCTGCGCAACTTTCTCTCGCACCTCGGCGCGCACGTGCGACAGCAACTCGGTTTTCACCATGCCAGGCTCGACGAGCGAGACGCGGACGTGTCGTCCCGTGACCTCCTGCCGCAGCGACTCGCTGAAGGCGCCGATGCCGAACTTGGTGAGGTTGTACACGCCTGAATCGCGTCGCGCGACACGGCCCGCCACCGAGCTGATGTTCACGACATCGGCGACTTGGCGCGGCGCGGTCTGCGCCGCCTCGAGGAGATGCGGCAGCGCAGCATGCGATACGTAGAGCACGCCGAGCTCGTTGACCTTGATCATTTGCTCCCATTCCTGGAGCGGCGCACTCTCGACGGGGCCGAGCAGCATGACGCCGGCGTTGTTGATCACTGTGTCCAGCCTCTCGAGCTCGTTCACGGTTCTCTCCACCGCGCTGTGGGCCTGAGCCGAGTCGCTCACGTCCGCAACGATCGCGAGCGTCCGTCCGCCGGCAGCCTTGATCTCGCCAGCCAATTCGTCGAGCCGGTCGGCGCGCCTCGCCACGACTGCGACAGCTGCTCCCTGCGCGGCAAGCGCGCGCGCGGTCGCCGCGCCGATACCGCTGCTCGCGCCGGTGACCAGCGCGACCGTTCCATCGAGTGGTCTTGTGATTCGAGTGTTGGGGGAGAGTCATGCACCGTGTCACGGAACGGCCACCTCGATGGGCATAACTCGCGCCGCCGAGGGCGCCCCGCGATGAAGAGCGTCATTCCGACCATCCTGCTGTCTTTATCGTTGGCATTGACGAGCAGTCGGTCGCTGCCGTCCCAGGGTGATTATGCGGCGTCCATCCTGGCAGGCATAAGCAATGACGGGCGAAACAAGACACGACCGTACGTCACGGCGGGCGACCGCGCGTACTTGATTGGAACCCAGGATGGAAATTTCCCGGACATGGGCAGCCACGTGCCAGGAGAAATGGGCGGGTTGTGGCTGCATCCGATCAGACTGATCGACGGGTTTTGGGCCGAGGTAACGGATGTGGAGAGCAATCAGCACATCGCCCTTTCGGAGGGCACTGAATTCATCAATTATCCGTATGGCAATCTGTTCAGATATGGTGCGGTGTTGGACAGCGTGGAGATCGAGCGCTTTCAGTTTAGTCCCGACGGCCAGCCGGGATTGATCATTCGGTATACGATCAGGAACGCCAGCGATCGCAAGCGACAGCTGAGCTTTCAATTTTCAGTCAAGACGGATTTGCGTCCCGTCTGGTTTTCGGAGCACCTCGGGATACTGGATGCTCGGGATACTGTAGCATGGCGTCCGGCGAGTGATCTCTTCCTCGCCCGAGACACCGACCATCCCTGGTTTTGCGTGTGGGGAGCGACCCCCACCGCAGGCGCACATCCAATCGCACACCCAGCACCGATAGCCACGAAAGGCATGGGAGCCACGGCGGCTTCCAGCTACAGCCTGTCGGTCGGACCTCACGGCACCGATACGTTGACGTTCGTCATCGCGGGTTCGGCGACGAGTCAACGCGCTGCCGTCACCGCCTACCATTATCTCGCCGAGCATCGTGCAACCCTCCTGGCGAAGAAAGTGGCGCACTACGCCTCGATCATCGACAGGGCGCGAATCAGGATTCCCGACAAGCGTCTCCAGGAGGTCTACAACTGGGTGAGGGTCAACATGGAGTGGCTCGTCAGAGACGTTCCCGGCATCGGCCGCGGACTCGGCGGCGGTCTGATGGAGTACCCGTGGTGGTTCGGAACGGAAACGTATTCGCTGCAGGCGCTCACAGCGACGGGCGACTTCGATCTGGCCAAGCAAGACCTCCGCTTGCTGAAGACTCAGTCGATGAAAACGAACGGCAACGGGCGGATCGTGCATGAGGTCACGACAAACGGCGCGGTGTCCAATCCCGGCAACACACAGGAAACCGCGCAGTTCATTCTCACCGTCGGCAAGGTGTTCGACTGGACCGGAGATCTGAATTTTGCGCGAGAGATGTACCCGGCCATGACGATGGGCATCAACTGGCTCCTCACCGACATGGATCAGAACAGGAACCTGTTCCCGGAGGGTTACGGGATCATGGAGGTGTATGGCCTGAACGCGGAGTTGATCGATGTCGCCGTGTACACGCAGGAGGCGCTCACGGCCACAGCACACATCGCGGCCGTTCTCGGCAAGCCAGACGCGGCGAAGCACTACCAACAACTGGCGTCAGAACTGAAGGCGAGAATCAATCAGAAATTCTGGATTCCGGAGGAACGGACGTACGCCGATTTCTACGGAACCAGGACGCAGGCGATCACCGCCGCAGAGGGAGCCATCAAGCAGATAGGACTCAAAGAGAGCAAGAAGCTGACTCAAAGAGACACGAATCTGATTGAGCACTACCAACAGCTCAAACTGAAATTCTCCGCGATGCCGGATACGAGCAGGGGTTGGCTCACGAACAAGAACTGGGTCATCACGACGCCGATGGAGGCCGGTATCGCCCCGCGCGCACGCGCGATTCAATTTCTGGACAAAATCCGAAAGGAGAACGTTGGAGAGTACGGGCCCTACCTGTCCGCTGTCGACAGACGGGCGATGATGACCATCTCGACAGGCGTGCAGGCTGTTTCGGAAGGCAACTACGGCCGCACCGACGAGTCGATGTGGTACATCGGCAAGATCGTGCAGACGTTCAATCGGACGTCCCCAGGTTCGATTTCAGAGATGATGCCTGACTACGGGTGCTTTACGATCGCCTGGACCAGTTACGGCATCGTGATTCCACTGATCCAGCAAATATTCGGAATTCAGCCGGACGCGAGAACCAGGACTGTTTTCCTCGAACCTCATTTGCCAACCGGTTGGGAGGATATGAGCATCGAGAATCTCCCTGTCGGCACCAACACCATCTCTTTTTCACGCAGGAAGTCCGGCAGGGGAATCGAGTACGATGTTGAAGCAAGGGAGAGCGGCTGGACCTTCGTGTTGCGAGGGACAGAGCTGCCCGGCATCAAGTATTACCTGAATGGCAGACCGGTCGCCTTCACCGCCTCTGGCATTCGCATGAGTGGCAGGAAGAATCACCTGCTGCTGGTCACCACTCACAGCCGAACGAGTAGCAACTAGGCTGCGCCCAGTAACGTGCTACCGACGCGGATTGCGTGCCCTCGGGGCCCGTAACGATCACTGCAAACGAAAAATGCTCACCTGCGGGTGCAGCGAGCTCGAGAAAGCGCCACCACCCGATGGTGCGAAGTGCAGCGTCGACGTGGCGACGCTCGGCGACGTATCGAGCTCGAAGTACGAGACGGTCCCCGGCACCATCGACCCTGTGGTCTGTCCGGTAATCGAGCGAAGCACGACGGGAAACGGACCTGCGGAGCCCGATCCTCCGGCGTTGAAGACGGCCTGGAAAATCGTGCGCAGCGTGCGTGTCGTGAACTTGTCTCGTTGCGGTATCGAGGCCTTCGAAATCCCCGGGATCGAATCCGTCCACATGGACAAGCCAAAATCTCCGAACAGTGACTGAAAGGATTCCCCCCCAGCCGCCGCGATGTTCGCAGTCCCCGTGAGCGTGCTCTGTTCGAGACTCCTGTAGAATGACGCGCCTTTCTGATCGCCAAGCCAGTGAAGAAAGAGCCAATCGCCGGCGCGCCAGGTGAGTCCTCCGTCGGCGTCGGAGTGAAGGCTGAGCGAGCTGGTGTCAGGCTTCTCCAGGTAGTCGAATGCCTCTACGAACTCGTCGGCGATGAAGCCTTCTGCGGAATCCGGGAGCAGTTGATTCGGATTCGTGCGTCCCGTTGGTGGAGGAAACTTCTGCTCGTAGTAGAGTGATCCAAGCTCCTGCGCGAAGATGCTCATCCCTTCATCGAGCCACCCGTCCTCCGGCGAGCCCGAATGCACGATGACGTGCTGCGAATAGGAGATCATGTGCTGCAGCTCGTGCATGAACGTGCCCGCCGAGATGCTCGCGACCGTCGAGACCGAATGCACGCAGCTCAACGTGCCATTTGGATCGGGCACGAGTCCGTAGTAGATCTCGCCCTGATTCGAATTCGGCAAGGTGCCCGACAGATCGAAGCCATCGAAGAATCCCGCGATGTATCCCTCGGTCGAGCATTTGGAGGCGGGACTGAGTTTGTTGACCACTGGCGTGAGTAGAACGATTACTCTCCCGTTTCCGTCGATGTCGGACGGTGGTCCGAATTCGTTCACATCGATGGTGTAGAACGTCCCATCGATCCCCTGACCAAATGAGTTGAGCTGCGTCGTCGTGAATCCGTTCGCAGGCGCGAGCGTATCGACGTACACGAGAGTGTTCGCACCGGTGAACTCGAGCTTCGCGTTCACCGTCGTGTAGGTTGGGTTCTGAACGTCGAAGGAGCTGATTACCTGAAATGCCCGAATGCTTCCCGCGGCCGGCACGACCGACGCCTGTGCCGCAATGGACGCATCAGCGCGCACGCCCTTCGACCCACTCGCTGCGCGCAGCCATCGTCCGCTTGCCGATGCGGCACGCTCCCTCGACCGAAGAGCGGCATCGAATCGCACCTGACGTGCGCCCGCACCGACGACGCCTCGTGCGCCCGAGAGGGACGAACTGCCAGCACGTGTTGAGGATGCAGATGCAAGGGCGGACGCCGGGGACGCGAGTGCATCGCTGTCGCTGAGTACGAAGCTCGTCGCTCGATTTGTGACGTCACCAGCCGCGAATTCCGGCACCACGAGGTAGCGCGCACCGCCGCCCGTGAGCTCGATGCTGCTGCCCGCCGAACAGTCGATCGTGGCCCCTTGCAACACATTCAGCGCGACGACGCTCGCGCTGCCGCACGGTTGCTTGGTGGCGACAGCTACTGGCCCCGCATCGCTGCACGCATCGAGCGCTAGCACTACCAGTGGCAACGCCGAAAGCGTGCGCACCCAGATTGTGGATCGACTCATTCGCGCTCCATCGTTCTTCGGCGTGGCCGGTCAGCTTAGTTCGCGCAGGCAGGACGTACACCATGAAACGCGAAACGAGCGATGTCCGCGCGCGAAGATTGCTTTATCTCCCGGTCGTGGCTTACGCTCGGCTTCGGTTGACGGCGACGGAACTCTTCCTACCTTTCGTTTCGGCGTACAGAACGCCTCCGGTCCGCGGAAAGGGCAGCGCCCATCTCTGACGAAGCGATACACTCAGCGCCCTCTTCGGGCCGATTGCGCGGACGCCGGCCGTAACGAAGGAGGCGTCGCATGTCGTCACCGTTCAGCCGTTCGCTCCCCGCGCGTCCCGATCTCGCGCAGCAGAAGAAGCAGTCGAAGGAGCTGCTCCGTGCTTTTGCTACCGGCGACATCGAGGCACGTAAGCGTGTCCGAGCCACGCTGCCCGACAAAGAGTATATTGCCCTGGCCGACGCGCAGTTCGTGCTCGCGCGTGAATACGGATTCGCCAACTGGGCGGCGCTCAAACAGCACATCGACGAGCGAGCGGAAGCGTCGCGCACGCCGCTAGAGCGCGTGCACGACGCGTTCCGAGAGCATGATGCGAATGCGCTGCGTCGGCTCCTTGAGAGTCATTCGGAGCTCCGCGCGCGGATCAACGACCCCGTATTCAGCTTCAACTCGCCCGCTATCGTCTGCTACGCCGACGATCGCGCGCTCGTCGATGTACTGCTCGACTTCGGCGCCGATCCCAATCAGCGCAGCACGTGGTGGGCCGGTGGCTTTCATGCGCTTTACTCGGCCACCGGTGCCGCGGCCGAACGGTTGATTGCCGCGGGGGCCATCCCCGACGCCTGCGCGGCGGCCCATCTCGATCGCCCGGAACTGCTGGCTCGGATGATCGCCGCGGATCCGTCGCGCGTGCACGAACGCGGTGGCGATGGACAGACGCCGCTTCACTTCGCGCGGTCGCGCGCAGTCATCGATCTCCTCCTCGCCGGCGGCGCGGACATCGACGCACGAGACGTCGATCATCGCGCGACGGCAGCGGAGTGGATGCTCGACCACGCAAAGGGAGCCGGACGCTACGAGCTGGCGCGCTACCTCGTCGAGCGCGGCGCACTTACAGACATCTTTCTCGCGGCGGCGCTCGGACTCACCGATCGAGTGCGCGCGATGCTGACGACCGATCCGGAGTTGCTCGACCTGAAGACGGGGCACCGAAGCTACGGAGAGAAGCCGCCGAGCAGCTACCATATCTATTTCTGGACCATTGGCGACAGCCGCTCGCCGCTGGACGTCGCGTCACAGTTCGAGCAGCAGGAGACGCTGAGTGCGATGCTCGCATTTGCCAGTCCGCTCCAACGACTGCGCCTCGCGTGCAGGCGCGGCGACGAGGCTGCGGCGCGTGCGCTGGTGGGAGAATATCCGAGGATCATCGAGTCCATGTCGCGGGAGGATCATCGGGCGATCAGCGATGCCGCGTGGAATGGCGACGAGCGAGCGGTCGCACTGATGCTCGCCCTTGGCTTCGACCCAAGAACACCCGGACATGATTCCGGGACGGCGCTCCACTGCGCAGCGTGGGCAGGCTCCCCTGGAACGGTCGCGGCGCTCCTCCGTCACCGCGACGCGTCTGCGTTGGTCGATATCAAGGACTCGCGCTACGGTGCGACGCCGCTCGGCTGGTGCTGTCACGGATCCCTCCACGGCAACACCACGCACGATCACGCAGCGGTGGCGCGACTGCTGCTCGACGCGGGCGCGCGCCCGGGCGCAGACACTGAGGAGGCATCGCCATCGGTCGAGTCGGTGCTCGCCGCGCGGGGCCGCTCGAACTGACGCGCACGAATGCATCACCCCAAGAAAACGTGAGCCAACGACTCTCGAGTCGTTGGCTCACGTTCAAGTCGGACCGCGATGACTGCTAGCCGATGCGAACGAACTGCCCTACCGATGGCACTCCGTGGCTGTCGATGATGAATAGCAGGTAGTATCCCGGCGGCGCGAGGGCCGCGCGCGCCGGAGCCGTCACCGTAATCGAGGACGCACCGGCCACCGTGAAAGCGAGCGGCATCGCGTGCTGATTCTCGTTGAACGAATGTGTCACGGCTCCAATCGAGATCCACATCACCTTGCTTATGGAAGCCGCCGTCGGAGTTTGCACCGTGAAGCTCTGCGCATATGCCGCGGTTGTCGGCGCTGTCGTGATGGTCGGACGTGTCGCCAGCGTGCCATTCGTGTTGAACAGGTATGGCGGAGTGAAGATTTCGGCCGTGAAGTCATCCGTCAGCCCCGTGGCTGCGGGAGATCCGCTGCCCGTCGAGAGCACGCGTCCGTCCGCGAGCAAGAGCGCCGTCGAGTGATACAGCCGATAGTGCGTCATTTTCGCGAGCGTTGTCCACTTCTCGGTGACTGGATCCCACAGCTCGGCCGCAAGCACCGCGTCCGATGAAGGCACGCTATTGAATCCCGTGACATTGGTG
>DATHJR010000084.1:0-3181 GCA_035286525.1 Gemmatimonadaceae bacterium
AAGCACGTACGTCTGCCCAGTCGCGCGGGCGGGCGACCAGGGGTGCATCATGACGAGCAACGCCGCCGCCGCCGCGACGGCCGCCGCACCCACCCACATCCAGCGGCGGCGCCGCCCGAACACGGCGCGGACAACACGGTCCTCGAGCGCGGGATCGGGCTGTCGCTCCCGCGGCAACTCGGCGAGCGCGCGTTTGATGTCGTCGGGGAGTTCGTTCATGGTCGAGCCTCGTCGAGATTCAACGACTTGCGAAGGAGTGTTCGGGCGCGCGCCAATTGACTCTTCGACGTGCCTTCGACCACACCGAGCATCTCGGCGATCTCGCGATGCGCGTAGCCGTAGACCTCGTGAAGCACGAAGATGTCCCGCGCGCCGTCGGGGAGCGCGGCGATCGCGCGCTCGAGATCGAACGCCGTGTCGTCCCTAGGCGGGGACGCGGGCTCGATATCCGGCGCGTCGACCATCCGCCACGCCGAGCGCACCCGCTCGCGGCGGACGTTGACCAATACGCCGCAGAGCCACGTCCGCAACGCCGACTCTCCCCGGAACGCCGACATGTTGCGCGACGCGCGCACCCAGGTCTCCTGGACGAGATCTTCGGCCTCGTTTTGGTCGCTCCCGGTGAGGCGCAACGCCAGCGCGTACAGCGCCGGCGTATGCGCCCGGTACAGCGTTCGGAACGCATCCTCGCCGCCAGTCACTGCATCGCTGTCACGGTATCCACCCAGTCGTGCATGACGACAATCAAGGCTGCCATCGGCGAATCCAGTTCGAGCACAGCGGGCACCCTGTTATCGGAGGACTCGACGAGTCCGTAATCGGCGTTGTGCATCTGGGGGTAGAAGAAGATGATGCGCGGCAGGAATCCCGACAGAGGTGCCATCGGGACTCGCGAGAAATTGGGCCCACGACATCATGAAGATCAATGCCCGACGCCGAGGCGGAGTGTGCGCATGCCACTGAGTGACACTTACCCCCGGCAGGGTTGGAAGCCGGTAAATGGTATTACCCGCTGGCGGCGAATCGGATTTTCGGGACCTCATCCATCGCCTTGTCGGCGCGCGCGGACAGGGCGCGCAGCGAAGTCACCGCTCGTCGAATGCCGCGGCCACTTGTACCGGGGCGGATATTAGCGATAATTGCTCTAGTGTCGCGGGCGTAATTCAGTTGGTAGAATGCCAGCTTCCCAAGCTGGACGTCGCCGGTTCGAGTCCGGTCGCCCGCTCTGAAGATCGTTGAAAAGCAATGACTCCCGAAAATCGGCTTCGCGTCTTGGGAGCCGATTTCTCGCGTTTCAGCGATCCCGTTGCGTTGCAAGTGCCTCAGCGCACCTGGCGAAGAATCTGATACGCAAGGACTTCCGCCGCGTTCTTTCTGATCTTTCAGCTGGTTAGGGTAACGGCGCTTACGCGACCCGTAATTCCGACCCCACAACCGTGAGCGTCGGCGCGAGCATGAGCCGAGAAAGACGCCGACGGGGACGGCGACGGAAAGCACTGCGGCGACTGCGGCGATGCGGGCTCTCCCTTCTATGAAGTACGCCGCGACACGCAGCCCCGCGCCGGTCGCGACGATCGAGGTGACGATCAGCATCTGGACGTAGCCCTAGACCGACGCTCGATCGTGGTGTCGCGAGGAGTTCGCGGCGCCCGCGAAGAAATGACGATATAATTCGGTATCTTCGGCCCGAATGATGGACATGTTGCAGCTGCTGAATTCTCCAGGAATCGAAACTGAGCGAACGAACACTCGACTCGACGAGCCAGATCGGTCGGGAGGATTGCTGGACGCATACTCCGTCGCGGTGGTCGGCGCCGTCGAGCGCGTCGGACCGTCGGTGGCTCACGTCGAGGTATCGTTGCGCAGTTCGCCGCGACGACGACAAGCGGCCCCGGAAAAAGGAAGCGGGTCCGCCTTCGTATTCACTCCCGACGGCTTCCTTCTCACCAACAGCCACGTAGTCGAGGGCGCCCGGAGTGTGCGAGCAAGCTTCCCGGACGGATCGAGCTATCCGGCGGAGGTCGTCGGAATCGACCCGGACACCGACCTCGCCGTGCTGCGCGTCGATGCCCCAATACTTGTCCCCGCCAAGCTCGGCGACTCCGCGCGCCTGCGCCCGGGTCAGGTCGTCATCGCCATCGGCAATCCCCTTGGCTTCGCGTCGACGGTCACCTCGGGCGTGGTGAGCGGACTTGGTCGAACGATGCGCTCGAAGACCGGGCGTCTCATCGATTCTGTTATTCAGACGGATGCAGCACTCAATCCGGGCAACTCAGGTGGCCCGCTTGTCGACTCGCGCGGAGACGTCGTTGGCATAAACACCGCAATCATCGCCGGCGCGCAAGGCATCTCCTTCGCTGTTCCAGTGAGTACCGCGCATTTCGTCATTCCTCAGCTGATTCGCGACGGCCGGGTGAGGCGCGGCTGGATCGGCGTCAGCGGGCAGACGATCCAACTGTCAACGCGAAGAGTGCAGTTGAGCCATCTGAGCGCCGCGAGAGCCGTGCTCGTGACCGACGTCGCACCGCGAAGTCCCGCCGAACGCGCGGGACTTCAACAGCGGGACATCATCCTCGCGTTCGGCGGCGCCGATGTCCAGAGCGTCGATGAACTGCAGCGACTCCTCTCGCACGAGGTCGTCAACCGAAAGTCGGAGATCACGGTGCTTCGAAGCGGCGTACGGAGCACGCGCTCGGTCACACCGACGGAGAGACCGGGCCACGCCGACCGCAGATAGCGAACGGCGTTCGAAAGATCGAGGTCCCGGCTAGATTTTTTGGCGTTCGAAGCGACCCCATGGCGCTCGCCGACTTTTTCCGGCTCGAGGATGGCAAGGTCGTCGAGCATTGGGACGTAATCCAACCGGTGCCTGAGAACTCCGCGAACGCGAACGGCATCTTCTGAGTCCAATGCTCCCGGACCTTGTTGAGTGAGACGGTCAGGCCTGGCGACGACTTGTCGGAACAAAGACAGGGAGCCTTCCGTCAGCTGCGTGTCATCGAAGAACGCTGCGTACAGTGTGTACAACCCACGGAGCAGTCGCAGAGACTAACGCTTACTTACCATGACTAGAGTTCCGTCCGACCACTGACCCACGGGAACGTTGAACTCGATCACAGGCGCCGGATCCCAGGACACAAAAAAGTCCGGGTTGTCCTGAAATACGCCGTTGCGTGGAAGC
>DATHJR010000085.1:0-2102 GCA_035286525.1 Gemmatimonadaceae bacterium
CCAAGGGCTACGTCTGGGGGCTCGACAAGTTCGACATCTACACGGCCAATGCCGACGGCAGCGACACGCAGCGACTCACGAAGAACGGCGTCTATACGGCCGAGGGAACGCTCTCACCCGACGGCAAGACCATCGTCTTTACGTCGCTCAAGGACGGCGATCTCGACATCTACTCGATGAACGTCGACGGCTCGAACGTGCGCCGGCTGACGAACGCCCCCGGCTACGACGGCGGCCCCTTCTTTTCGCCCGACGGCAAGCGCATCGTGTACCGCGCGTACCATCCCACGGACTCCACCGAGCTCGCCCAGTACCGCGACCTGCTCCATCAGTCGATCGTGCGTCCGAACAAGATGGAGATCTGGGTGATGAACGCCGATGGGAGCGAGCAGCATCAGATCACCCACCTGGGCGGCGCGAACTTCGCGCCCTTCTTCACACCGGACGGAAAGCGCATCATCTTCTCGTCGAATTACACCAATCCGCACAGCGGCGAGTTCGATCTCTATCTCGTCAACGACGACGGCAGCTCGCTCGAGCAGGTGACGACAGCCGCGGGCTTCGACGGATTTCCGCAGTTCAGCCCCGACGGCAAACAGCTCGTGTGGGCATCGAGCCGCAACGCGACCGGCGAGCATCAGCTCGATTTGTTCATCGCCGACTGGAAGCCGTGACATGCAAGGCCTGACCTCCGACCGGGAGCACCGATGCTTGGCCTAGGCGCAATCATCTTCGTGATCATCGTCGCGCTTTGGACGATCACCAGCACCGTCAAGATCATCGGCCAGGCCGAGGTCATGGTGATCGAGCGCTGGGGACGCTTCAATCGCATCGCACGATCGGGGCTCAACGTGCTGATCCCGTACATGGAAAAGGGGAAAACGATCGACGTCCGCTACTTCGAGGCGGATCCGGGCGGCGTCAAGCGCGTGACCTCCGGCTCGACATCGCGCATCGACCTTCGCGAACAGGTGCTGAGCTTTCCCAAGCAGCCGGTGATCACCAAGGACAACGTCACGATCGACATCGACGCGGTGCTCTACTACCGCATCGCCGATCCGCAGAAGGCCGCGTACGCGATCCAGAATCTCCCCTTCGCGCTCGAGACGCTCACGCGCACGACGCTCCGCAACATCGTCGGCGACATCGAACTCGATCAGACGCTGGCGAGCCGCGATATGATCAACAAGCGCATGCGCGACACTATCGAGGAGGCCTCGATCGGCTGGGGCGTCGACGTCACGCGCGTGGAGCTCCAGGCGATCGAGCCCCCGCGCGACATCCAGCAGTCGATGGAGCTTCAGATGCGCGCCGAGCGCGAGCGCCGCGCGGCGGTCACGAACGCCGAGGCATCGAAGCGCGCCGCGATCCTCGAGGCCGAGGGCGTGCAGCAGTCGCAAGTGAGCCGGGCCCAGGGCGAATCGGAGGCCGCCGTGCTCCGGGCGAAGGGTCTCGCCACCGCCCGCATGGCCATGGCGGAGGCCGAGGCGCAGGCGATCACCCGCATCGCCTCCTCGCTCCCCGAAGGGCAGGCCGCCATGTACCTACTCGGCATGAAATACCTAGAGGCGCTGCCGCAGCTCACGCAGGGCAAGGGCACCACCATCTTCCTCCCCGCCGAAGCCGCGGGAGTCATGGGCGCGCTTGGCGGCATCAGGGAATTGCTGGTTCGATCCTCGAGCGACATTCCGACGGGCACTCCCGCTCGCGGGCCGACAGCCGCGCCGCCACCGCGGATCGCTCCGGTGCCGACGATTACACCGGCGTACGTGCCGCCGCCTCTGCCGCCCGACCCGGAAGGCAAGTAGCCCGTGGCCAGAATCACACGTGAACGCGCGGAGCGAATCGCGCGCGCGCACGCCTGCGAGAACTGCGGCGAGTACAGCTACAAGAAGCTCACCGTCAAGCCCGCATCGAAGGAGGAGCGCGAGGGTGTCGACGTCGCGTGGATCGCCGCGAAGACGTGCGGGGTCTGCGGCGCCGTGCACGAGATGGGAATCGACGCCGAAGGAGAGATCGTCTACGGCGGATCCTGACGTTACCGCTGAGCGCTACCGAAGCACCGGCAGGAAGGGCGCGAGCGTTCCGTCGTTGGGCGCCGG
>DATHJR010000086.1:0-2264 GCA_035286525.1 Gemmatimonadaceae bacterium
CGAGGCGACGATCACCGGCGCGGCGCGCGACGGCCCGCCGGCATCGGGCGCGGGCGAGGGGGCAGTTTGCGCGGGCGCAGCGTGCCATGCGAGCACGCTCGCCAACGCGAGCGCGATCATCGTCCGCGAGATGCGCGGCACCGTGCCCGTCACGCGACCCCGCGCAGTGGCGCCGACGCCGCGAGCGCGCGCTCGAGGAGCGTCGCCACGTACGGTGTCGCGGGCGCCGACGCGAGCGTGGCGATCGTGCCGCGCTGCTCCACGCGGCCGGCGCGCATCACCACGAGCTCGTCCGCGAGCCGCGCGGCTTCGGCGAGATCGTGCGTGACCATCAGCATCGTGAACGAGAGCTCGTGGCGCAGGGCATCGAACGCCGCCTGCAGATCCGAGCGCGTGATCGCGTCGAGGGCGCCGAACGGCTCGTCCATCAGCACAGCGCCGGGGCGCGCGGCGAGCGCACGCGCGAGCGCCGCGCGCTGCCGCTGTCCGCCCGAGAGCTCATGCGGAAAGCGGGCTCCGAATTTCTCCGCCGGGAGGCCCACCAGCGCGAGCGTCTCCGTCGCGACGGCGGTCGCATTCGGCAGGCCGAGCAGCATCGGCACGAGCGCGACGTTCCGCAAAATGCGCCAGTGCGGCATCAGTCCCCCATCCTGCGGCACGTAGCCGATCATCCGGCGCAGCTCCACGCTCGGCATCTCGCGAACGCCCCGCTCGCCAACCGAGATTGTACCGCTCGTGGGCTCGACGAGTCGATTGAAGCAACGAAGCAGCGTGGTCTTCCCCGATCCACTCTCGCCCACGAGGGCGACGCTCTTTCCCGCCTCGACATCGAGGCTCACGCCGTCGAGCGCGGTCACCGCGCCGAAGCGCTGCACCACGTCGCGGGCGGCGAGCGAGAGTGGCTCGCGGCGCGGCTGGGACTCCGAGGGACGATGCACTGTTCGTTAAGCTGCGTGGCCACGGGCGGTGCCGCAACGATCGGCGCGAGGTAACATGCAGGCTCGAGGAGCCGCACGCGCGATCCTCGGCGCCTTCTCACTTCGGGATTCCGATGGACGCCCCCGGTACTCTCTGGACGGTCGGCCACTCGACACATTCGATCGACGACTTCCTCGAGATGCTCGCCGCACACGGCATCACGCGAATCGCCGACGTGCGCCGCTTCCCGGGCTCGCGCGCGCATCCGCAGTTCAACCCCGATGCACTCCGCGAATCACTCGCCGGGCGAGGCATCGCGTACACACCGATGCTCGAGCTCGGCGGTCGCCGCAAGCCGCGCTCCGATTCTCCGCACGTCGCATGGCGCAACGATTCCTTCCGCGGCTACGCCGACTACATGGACACACCGGAGTTCGCGGCCGCGGCGAACGATCTCGCGACGCTCGCGCGCGGCGATCGAGTCGCCGTCATGTGCTCGGAAGCCGTCTGGTGGCGCTGCCACCGCTCGATGATCGCCGACTACTTCAAGGCGGGCGGCTGGAAGGTCCTCCACATCCTCGGAGCCGGCAAGGCGATCGAGCACCCCTACACATCGGTGGCAAAGGTGGTCGACGGCAAACTGACGTACTGAAGCTGCTCCGTTCTCCCCCCGGCGTCGCCTGCGTGATAGCTTCAATCCCTCGCAGTCGTGGCTTGCCCCAGTCTCCTCCCCCGCGTCCTCCCCCGCGCGCACCCGCCCCCGATGACCTTTCAGCGCAAGATGCTCTTCGGCTTCTCGCTCATGGTCCTCCCCGCGCTGCTCATCGGGATCGAGGCGATCCGCACGAACGTGCTCGAGCGCGACGCGCTCAAAATGCTCGGCCAGAACATGGCACGCACGCGCACGTACGCCGAGCTGGAGACGGCGATGTTCAACCAGAGCGAGATCATCTGGCGGTACCTCAGCGGGCTGGATCCACACGCGCGTGCTGAGTTTCGCGCAACCGGAGAGGTCATCAAGTACTGGCAGCAGCGTTGGCGATCGGAGCTCAGGCCCAACGAGGCGGGGCTCGCCAACAGCACCGAGGAAATTCAGCGCCGCATCGACAACGTCGCCGACAGCGTGTTCAAGCTCTACGATTCGGGGCAGCACGAGGCGTCGTACCGAATGGCGCAGCGCGATCTCCGCGACGGACTCCTCCCGGCGCTGACGCAGCTGAATCGCGACATCTACCGGCAGGCGCGCGAGTCGAGCGTGCGCGGCGCGTATTCGCGCCTCGAGGAGATCGTCACCGGCGAGCGTGACGCGCTGATCGCGATTCTCATTTTCGCGGTGGGTGCGGGGC
>DATHJR010000087.1:0-2167 GCA_035286525.1 Gemmatimonadaceae bacterium
ACCGCGCTCGCGTGGTTCGAGTGCTATTACGTCGAGCAAATGACGCGCGCCGCTGCCGATCAACTCAAGGTCGCCCAGCTCGAGGTCGACGGCGCCGAACGCATGTATTGGGCTGGACGGCTCACGCAAGCGGAGTTCTACGCCACGCGCAGCATACTCGTCTCGTTCGAAGACAAGTCGGGCGAGCTCGAGCACCGCGGGCGCGCCGCGCGGATCGCGCTCAAGCGTTGGGTGGGTGACGCGGGCGATGCACCGCTCGCTGCGCTGCCGAACATCGATCGCATCCTGCTGAGGCCCGCGGCGCTCGAAGGGGACCTCACACGGCATCCCGAGGTCGCGCTCCTGGAGAAACAGGCGGACATCGCGGCAAGCGACGTGCGCGGCGCGCAAGCCGACCGGCAATCGCCGCCCGAGATCGCGGCGACGCTCGCGAAGCGCGACGAAGCGCGCGCGGCGCGGGACGAGAAGCTTCGCACAGAAGTGGCGGAAACGCGCATCCGTATAGACGAGTGGCAGCACGCACGCGACCGACGCGACCGCTACGCTCGTCAGCTCGTGCCGCTCGCGCGCGAGCGCACGCTGGCGACGCTCGTCGCGTATCGCGGTGGCAAGGCGTCGCTCACCGACGCGCTCGCCTCTCACCGTGCGGAGACTGAAGCGCAAATGCAGAGTGTCGAGACGGAGCGCGAGGTAGCGCGGATATGGGCGCGAATCACCTTCGCACTCCCCGATGCATTGCCAACCGCGTCACGCGCGCCTTCGTCCGAGGAGCGCGCGCGATGAGCGCCGCCGGGCCGCCCCGAGGCGTTCATTGCTCCCCCCCAGGGGGCAGCGAAGCGGCGCCAGCCGCGAGCGTGGGGGTCGTATGAGCCAGCGCGCGTTCGCGATCGGCGGCGCCGCGACGGTCGTTCTCGCACTCGCCGCATACGCAGCGTTTGAAGCGGGCGTCGAGCGCGGTCGCACGAAGGCCTCGGGCATCGTCGCTGCTTCGAATGCAACGCGCTCTGCGGCGAACGCGTCGCCGGCCAAGGCAGGCGACGTCGATCCGTCAAGCGGCAAGCGCGTGCTCTACTGGCACGATCCGATGGTGCCGGGGCCGAGGTTCGAGAAGCCCGGCAAGTCGCCTTTCATGGACATGGAGCTCGTCCCGGTCTATGCCGACGACGCGCCGGGCGGAGGGGGTGTCGCCATCAACCCGCGGCTCCAGCAGAACCTCGGCGTACGCACGGCGAAGGCCGTGGCGGGGTCGCTCTCGAGCGCGATCTCCGCGGTCGGCAACGTGGCTTACAACGAACGCGACGTCGTCGTCGTGCAGGCTCGCAGCAACGGCTTCGTCGAGAAGCTCCAGGTTCGCGCCGCGCTCGATCCCGTGCGCAAGGGCCAGGCGCTTGCGGAGCTTTACGTGCCGGAATGGGTCGCGGCGCAGGAAGAGTACCTCGCGGCGAAGCGGCTGCGTACCGACGTCGACGCCCTCGCGCTCGGCGGACTTGCGGACGCCGCGGCGCAGCGCATGCGGCTCGCCGGCATGAGCGACGACCAGATTCGGGAGGTCGACGCCCGAGGCGCCGTGCAGGCGCGGTTCACGATCACCTCGCCGATCAATGGGGTGGTGGGCGAGCTTTCTGCCCGCGAAGGCATGACGGTCGCTGCAGGCGCACCGCTCTTTCGTCTGAACGGGCTTGCGACGGTGTGGGTGAACGCCGAGGTGCCCGAGGGGGCTGCGGCCGAGGTGCGTCCCGGCAGCGCCGTCGAGGCGCGCACGCCTGCGTTCCCCGGGTCCGTATTCAAGGGACGCGTGAGTGCGATCCTGCCCGAGGTCAACGCGACCACCCGAACGCTCAAGGCGCGCATCGAGCTCCAGAACCCCGGCAGCCGTCTCGTCCCGGGCATGTTCGCGACCATCGATTTCGAGCCCACCCGTCGAAGCGACATCGTGCTCGTGCCAAGCGAAGCCGTCATCCGGACCGGCAAGCGTACCGTCGTCGTTGTCGCCCAGGGGGACGGGCGCTTCGCGCCGGTCGACGTCGCGACGGGCATCGAAAGCAACGGCCAGACGGAGATCCGCAAGGGTGTCAGCGCCGGCGACAGCGTCGTCGTATCAGGGCAATTCCTGATCGACTCCGAAGCGAACCTGAAGGCTGCGACGACGCGCATGGGCGAGATGCCC
>DATHJR010000088.1:0-6690 GCA_035286525.1 Gemmatimonadaceae bacterium
GTCACCTTGCTGATGACGCGGCCGTCGCCGGTGAGCAGCTGCTCGTCGGACTGCCCCTGGATGTCGATGAATCCCGGCGCGACCACCATCCCCTTCGCATCGATGCGCTTGCCCGCCCGCGCGCCGGCCAGCGTTCCCACCGGAGCGATGATCGCGATCCGATCGCCGCGGAGCCCGACGTCGCCATAGAACCACGAATCGCCGGTTCCGTCGACGACCTTGCCGCCGGTGATCACGACATCGTAGGCGCCCTCAGGCGCAGTGACCCCCGAACGCGGGCCTCCGGCGCATGCGGCGACTGAAAGAAAAACGGTGGCCACCAGCGCGGAAAAACGTAGCGAAGTTGTCATCGATCCCGATGAAAGACAGTGTCTGGAGTGTATTCCGCAACGTATACAACGTTGCGTATGTCGCTGTAAAATCTTAACTTGCGCATCCTTTTGGGGCGTAGCTGAGCTGGCAAAGCGCCGGACTGTTAATCCGGAGATCGGTGGTTCGACTCCACCCGCCCCAGTCGTTGTCTAGACCGAAATGTGGAGCGGGCGAGTCGCACCGCCGCCTATAGCGACGAGGCGGGTCCCCCCGGCCTCGGCGCCGTGAACTCGCCCTCCTTCACGCGAGCTTCGCCTGGAGGCGCACCCGGAATCGCGGAGCCCGGCTCCGGCTCTGGATTCTGCGCGCGGAAAAAGAGCGCGGCCAGCGCACCGCCAGCAAGCGGTCCCACGAGATACAGCCATGCGTTGGCGAGTGAGCCGTGACCCATGAGCGTGTCGATCAACATGGGCCCCACACCAACCGCTGGGTTGAACGCGCCGCCGGAGATCCCGCCGCCCGCGAACGCCGCGACGACGATCGTGAAGCCGATCGCCAATCCATAGAAGGAGTTCTTCTCCGTCTGTCGCGCGGTCGCGGCGTTCAGCACCACCAGCGCGAGCGCGAAGGTAAAGATCGCCTCGACGGTCAGCGCGCGACCCATCGTGACATCGGTTCCCGGTGCGGCGGCGAACGTCTTGCCGGTGAGATAGAGAACGGTGAGCGCTGCGACGACGGCGCCGATGAGCTGCGCGATCCAATAGGGCACCACGTCCCCCGCGGGGAGCTTGCCGCGCATCCACACCGCGAGCGTCACGGCGGGATTGTAGTGCGCACCCGAAACGTGACCTCCCATGTACACCATGATCATCAACGAGCAGCCGATCGCGAGAGGAGCGAACGGCGTTTGCGAGAGCGACGTGAGTCCGACAGTCAGAACGAGGAAGTACGTGCCGACGACTTCCGTAGCGTACGCCATTTTCATGGTTCTGTGGATTATGAGTGAGCGCGCGACCGCCTGATTGCGTGAATTAACGACGCGAGCGAATTGCCGGCAATGTCGGGAGAAATGCGAGACTGCCGACATAGCGGTCGTTTGAGGCTAGTTGCTGATGTGCACGCCGGCGCCGTGGCTTGTCGCATTCCTCGCCGGGGTGAACGATGAATTTCGAGGGCGCCGGGGTTCATAACACATGTTCCCCATTGAGGTTGCCTGCGCCCGCTCGTCACGCCGCGTTATGCGGGGGCCCGCTCCATGCATCAGTTTTCGTCTCACGCCGTTCTCGCGGCGACACGTTCACGACCATTCCATTCCGGAGCCACGAACATGAGCGACAACAAGAACGAGGCAGGCAAGAAAGGCGCGTCCGATTCACAGAGCGACAGCGAGAAGGCGCTGCAGGAAGAGCTCCGTCGCGAGGCATCGGAAGGGAAAGGATCGGTTGGCGACGCCGCGAAGAACAGCAATCTCTCGGGCTCCTCGACGTGGGAAACGCTGCCGGAGGACGAGGGCGACAAGAAGGGCAAGAAGTGACTCGCGGCCCTTCGAGCGGATCATCCGACCGCTCGGACGATGATCGGAAGCGGATCGGCGAAGAGATCGCGTCACGGCTTCGCCACCAGGGCGTTCAGCTCACCGGCAAGGAGTCATCCGATGAGCTCGCGGATCTCGAGGAAGCGGTGGAGGATTTCGAGCGCGCGGTCGAGCGCGCCGGCGGCGACCTCATGGTCGACGAGCCGGTCACCGGCGGCAAGCCGCTCGCGCCCGACGATTCCAGCTTCGTGCTTCCCGCGCGCAAGGCATCGGAGCCCGTGCCTGCGTTCCTCAAGCGACTCAGCGAGGCCGCGGCGCAGGTCGAACAGAAGAGAAGCACGAAATAACGGGCTACCGCATCAGTGAACGACGATGGTTCCGCTCATCGCGGTGCCATGCACTAAGCAGTGGTATGTGAATGTTCCGGCCTCCGCGAACATTCGACTGAAGGTGCCCGAACTCTTGATCGTGGAGCTCGCCCCTCCGTCGTCGAACTGCACGCTGTGCGATCCGCAGGTCGATCCACCATACCCGTCGCCCGTGCACGTGTCCCACGTCCACGTGGCCGTCGCGCCTACGGACACGCTGTCTGTCGCGGGCGAGAAGTGATTGTTCGTGATGGTCAAGTTCGTAGTGGACCCACTTGGAACCGGCGGCGGTGGGGGTGGCCCGGTGACGGCAGCGGAGGATCCGCCGCCTCCGCACGCAAAGACGGTTGCTGAAAGGAGAAGGGCGGCGACGCGAACGTGACGAGCCCCGACGAACGAACTGCGCATGAATTCCTCCGGAAAAGTGTCAGGTTGGAGGATAGACGGGCGTCTCGCCTCTCGCGCCGGATTCGCGGCGGAGTGACAGGTGCACGTGGTGAACAGCGCGAAATCGAAGTTGGGCGCGGGTACCGTAGTCGATACCGCAGGCAGCGCGTCAGCGGGCTCATGTCCGCTTGCACGACCCGGAGCCGACGCATACTCTAGCGAGGATCGAGTTGCTCAGCCGTATGCTCTTCGTGCAATATCCTCCCTCCCGACGCGAACCTGTGCCACACCGCCGCATCCTCCCGACGGCGCTCACCGTTCGGGAAATCCGTTGACGCCGCGAACGATCCCGCCAAGCACCATCGCGGCGCTGCGCGAGCTTCTCGTCCGCATGGTTCGCGACGAGCCGCAGGTGAATGAGGAAGGCGTCTTTCGCGCCGACGGCGAAGTCCGCCTCGCGCTGCGCGATCTCTGTGACGACGCCCGCACCAACCACGTGCGCGTCGAGCAGCTGGTGATCGCCATCAAGCAGGGTTGGTCATCGCTGCACAGCGAGCATCCCCGCCCGCGCGCCGCGGGGCCGGATGAAATGCTCAATCAGGTCGTCACACTCTGCATCGACGAGTACTACGCGGAGCGCGAGCACACCTGATCGCGCGCTCGCCGATTAGCAAAATCTCACGCACGACACCTGGTCGATAAGCGCTGTTGCAGCAGCGCACTCGTCCTCGTCTGCAATCCACACGACGAGCCGTCCGTTGCTGTTGCTTAGACGATTCTCATGTGCGTGCTGCTCCACGAGCACCGCGTAGTGATGCGCGCGATGTTATTGTCGGGTCGTCGTGCGTTGTGACTCGTCGCAAGAATTCGAGGATCGATGACGGTACTTGGGCAGTACGTCTCCACCGGTGCGCGCACCGGAAAGAATGCTCCGCGCATCGAGTCATCAGTCATCACACGAAGCTCACGACCCCTCGTCGCAGCATGCGTGGCACTCTCGTGTTTGCTGGGCACGAGCCGCGGGTCGGCGCAATCGACGGACACGATCCCATCCTCCAGCGAGCTCAAACGACTGAGCGTCGAGCAGTTGATGGAGATCAATGTCACGTCGGTTTCGAAACAACCCGAGAAGCTCTCCGAGGCTGCGTCCGCGATTCAGGTCATCACGAATGACGAGATCCGTCGCTCCGGTGCGACGAGTATCCCGGAGGCGCTGAGGCTCGCGCCGAATCTCGAGGTCGCGCAGGTCGGAGCGCACACATGGGCGATCACTGCGCGCGGTTTCAACAGCACCACCGCGAACAAGCTGCTCGTGCTCGTCGACGGGCGCACCGTGTATACGCCGCTCTTCTCGGGTACGTTCTGGGACATCCAGGATGTGCTGCTCGAAGACGTCGATCGCATCGAAGTCATCAGCGGCCCCGGCGGCTCGGTGTGGGGCGCGAACGCCGTGAATGGCGTCATCAACATCATCACGAAAAGCGCGAAGGACACGCAGGGAGCGTACGCCGAGGCGGGCGGTGGATCGACGCCGAACGGGTTCGGCGCCGCGCGCTACGGTGGCGCGATGGGCGCCGGCGCCTCGTTTCGCGTGTACGGCCAGTACTTCGATCGGGGCAACGAAGCCTACACGAACGGCGATGATGCCACGGATGCGTGGCGCATGGGTCAGGGCGGACTTCGCTTCGATGCGCAGCCATCCAGTCGCGATGCGCTGATGGTGAAGGGCGATGCCTATGGCGGGAACGAGGGTGGGAACCTGCAGAGCGTCAGCGTCGGCAGGTCTACCTCCGGCGGCGGCAGCGTCACGACGCGCTGGACTCGCACGATCTCAGAGACGTCGGCCGCGACGCTGCAGCTCTACTACGATCACACGCAGCTATCGACGCCCGAGCCCGCCAATCAGGGCGCTCCATCCGGGAGGCTGAAGGATCGACTCGACACGTACGATCTCGATTTTCAACATGGATTTGCCCTTGGCAATCGCCATCGCATCGTATGGGGGCTCGGCTATCGCTTCACTCACGATGTTGTAGACAACTCGCCGACGCTGGGCTTCTTTCCAGAACACCTCGATCGCAGTCTCGTGAGCGGCTTCGCTCAGGACGAGATCTCGTTGCTGCAGACGCTCGTTCTCACGCTGGGCACGAAGGTCGAGCACAACGATTACACTGGCTTCGAGGTAGAGCCCACCGTTCGTCTCCGGTGGAGCTTCGCGCCCGCGCAGATGCTCTGGGGATCTTTCTCTCGCGCGGTGCGCACTCCGTCACGCGTCGAGCGCGACGTCGCTGAGCCGACGCAGCCGCCGATAGTCGTTGCGGGAAACAGCGACTTCGAATCGGAGATTCTCGTCGCCTACGAGCTTGGATACCGCATCAACGTCACCTCGAGATTCTCCGGGTCCATCGCGGCATTCTACAACAGCTACGATGATATTCGCAGCGTGAGCTTCACTCCCGTGAGCATCATCCCGCTGTTCTTCGAAAACAATATGGCCGGGGAAACGCACGGGATCGAGCTCAGCGCAACCTGGCAGGCCACGAGCTGGTGGCGTCTTCGCGCGGGAATGGATGTGCTCAAGGAACGGTTGCACGTGATCCCCGGCAAGATGGACCTCGAGAAGGCGCTGAACGAGACGTCGGATCCCGAGCGACAGTTCTCGCTGCAATCTTCCTTTGATCTGCCACACCACCTCGAGCTCGACGTCGATCCTCGATCGGTGGACAAGCTCTACATCAACATAGGTAATGGCGTTCTCGGAACGGTGCCGAGCTATACGGAGCTGGACGTTCGACTCGGCTGGAATCCGGCCGGGCCGTTCGGGCTCTCGATCGTCGGCCAAAATCTGTTACACGACCATCACGCTGAGTTTGGAGCTGCGGGTCCCGCGCGCGAGGAGATGCAGCGCGGCGTGTATGGAAAGGTGACGTGGCGTTTTTGACCTCGGACCCTCTGGAAACGCACAACTCGTGGAAAGCGTGGGCGCCGGCACTGGCGCTCGGGCTGCTGGCGGTTTTCGGAATGAGCGCGGCTGCGCAGGCATCCGCACCATCGAGAGAGTATCAGGTGAAGGCAGTGTTTCTGTTCAACTTCGCGCAGTTCGTGGACTGGCCGCCCGCCGTCTTCACCGAGGAGAGCGCTCCGTTGGCGATCTGCGTGCTCGGCGACGATCCATTCGGCTCGTACCTCGATGACATCGTGCGCGGCGAACAGGTGAACAGCAGACGGCTGACGGTTCAGCGCTTTCGAACGCCGGAGGAGATCAAGGGCTGCCAGGTGCTCTTCGTCAGCCGATCCGAGAGCAGGCATCTGGAGAAGACGCTCGCGTCGGCGAGGGAAATGGACGCGCTTACGGTCAGCGATGCCGAGGACTTCGCCAGCCGGGGAGGAATGATTCAGCTCACGATGGAGTACGGAAAGATTCGCCTCAAGATCAACGTGGATGCAGCGAAAGCATCGAGCCTGACCATCAGCTCGAAGCTGTTGCGATCCGCGGAGATCGTGTCCAGCAGGGACTGACGCATGCCATTTCGAAACACGCCCATCAAGCGGAAGTTGATGTGGATCATCATGCTCACCAGCGGGGCCGTCGTGCTGCTGACGTGTGGTGCGTTCTTCTCCTACGAGTTGCTGACGTACAAGGGGAGGGCATTTCAGAGTCTCACGACGCTGGGCGAGGTACTCGCATCCAACAGCACGGCGTCGCTCGCGTTCGACAACGAGGCCGATGCAACGGAGGTTCTCTCGGCTCTGAGGGCGCGACCGGGAATCGTGGGAGCGGCGCTCTACGACCGCGACGGCAAGCTGTTCGCGAGGTATCCCGCGACGAGGCCGGTTCACGAGTTCCGATCGTCACTGGAGGTCGATGGCCGCCAAACCCACGGTTCGAATCTGGCCGTCTACATGCCGGTCGTGGAGGGAGACAACAACAGGCTTGGCACGCTCTACCTCGAATCGGACAGCCAGGCGATTTTCGATCGCCTGTGGCGATACGCGTGGCTCGCGGTGCTGGTGATGCTGGTGTCTCTCCTCGTCGCCTATATCCTCTCGGCGGCGCTACAGGGACAGATCTCGCGCCCGATTCTGGCG
>DATHJR010000089.1:0-2546 GCA_035286525.1 Gemmatimonadaceae bacterium
ACGCTCGAGCGGCGCGGCGTGCGCCGCGAGCGCGTTGGGGATCATGCGCAGTCGCTCGTGAGACACGCCGCCGGCGCGCAGCTGCTCGGCCTGGGGGCGTGAGACGGCGACGACGGCGTCGAAGTGACGAAAGGCGTATCGCTGGACCGCTTCCAATGCTCGATTCTTGAGAGAGCCACCTGTAAAGCCGTGAACGGTAGTTACTACGGGCAGCCCGGCGCGGTGTCCCGCCAACCCCCCAACAATGTCGGACCGGTACCCGTGAGTGTGCACGACATCTGCGGCACGTGAGCGACACAGCGCTCGGACGAGTGCATACTCCCGGGGATAGGCCCGTCCCGAAACCGAGAGCGGTACCACCGCGACCCGCTGGTCGGCGAGGGACGCCAGAAAGGCAGTTCCATCGCCCGGGGCCGACAGCGTGGGCGCGACCACTACTCTATGTCCCGCACGGCTTTGCGCCTGCGCCAACGTCGACACGACGGTCTCGAGCCCCCCTACCGGAGCGGGGGCCAGGAGGTGCATGATAGTAAGAGGTGTGGACAGTGCAGTCGGGTTGGAAGTGTGCACAGCGCCGAGCAAATGTCGGCACCGCCTGAGGGCGGCGCAACCATTTGTTGCGCTCTCCTTCGAGGCACAGCTAATGCTCGGTGAGCAATCGGTTTACGAACTCCCGACGAGCCGGCATGCTGTGCTCGCCGGCTTCGCCGTATCACAAAGATGAGTTGACGACCGCTGACGATCAGAGTCGCAACCTCAGAGTCGCGGGCATCGCCCGGTTCAGTTCTCGTCACGCCCCCCTCACGCTGGCTCCGGTGGCTCGCTTGGTGAAAGAGATGTCCGTCGGAAGTGCGGTGTCAGTGGAAGCGATCGCGTGGCGCGACCGCGCGCGCGCGTTCGCGTTCGTGTCGATTGCAAGAGAGTGCGCGCGGTGAGTCCGCAGGCCGTACCGGCGCCGTTTTTCGAGAAGCGAGGCTCGCCGGCGCAGGACGCGCGCAGGCTGCTCGTGATCAGCTATCACTTCCCGCCCGACACGACGATCGGCGCGCGCAGGTGGGAGAAGCTCGCGCACTCGGTGGCGGCGCGTGGATGGGGAATGGATGTCATCACCGTCGAGCCTTCCGCGACCGTAGGTCCGAGGCTCGAATCGCTCCCCGCCGGGGTGCGGGTGTTTGGCGTTTCCGATCCCGAGCTTGCGCCCGAACGAATCGAGCACGTGCTGTGGCGCATGTATCGTATTGTGTGGCCGAAACGACGACCGAGTACGAACGGTGCGCATTCGGCCGGAGAAGAGACTCCGAGCGCTGAACGTCAGAGACCGGAATCGCTCGAGCGTTCCGAGATCAGCAAGTCCGCGCGCACGCTACGACGGTTGCTGCGCACCTATTGGGCATGGCTGGAGGTCACGCATGGCATTCGTTGGGCGCGTGCCGCATCGGCGCTCGCGCAGCGCATCATCGTCGATGGTGTGCACGAAGCCGTCGTCACATCTGCGCCGCCCCATATGAGCCACGAAGCCGGCAGGCTCGTGTCGTTGGCGACGGGGTTGCCGTTCGTGATGGACATGCGGGATCCGTGGAGCCTGCAGCCGTGGTTGCGCGAGAGTATCGCGAGCCGGCTGTGGTACGACCGCGCGGACGAGTACGAACGCGCATGCATCGCGCAGGCGAAACTGATCGTCGCGAACACGCAGCCGGCGCACGACGCGCTTGCCAACGCCTATCCGGACGCACGAGGCAGGATCATCACGGTGATGAACGGATCGGATGATGATCCGCTCCCACCGCACCGGCACACTGATCGCTTTACCATTGCGTATGCAGGCACGATTTACCTCGATCGCGACCCGCAGCTGCTCTTTCGCGCAGCCGCGCAGGTGATCAGGACAGAGAAGCTCACGCCTCAGCAGTTCGGGGTCGACCTCATCGGCCGGTTCGCGGAGGGGGAGCACGAGCCGCTGCTCGGGATGGCGACAGACGAAGGCATCGCCGATTATGTGACGGTCGAGCCTCCGCGTCCGCAGCAGGCCGCGCTCGAGTTCTTGGCGGGCGCGTCGATGCTCGTCATTTTCCCGGGGAGCAACACGCTCGCAATTCCAGCAAAGGTGTTCGAGTACATCCGCTTCGACTCGTGGCTACTCACGATTGCCGAGCCCGCGAGCGGGATCGCGCAGCTGCTGCATGGATCGACGGCCGACGTGGTGGAACCGCAAGTCGGCGCCGTCGCGGCTGCGATCAGGGCGCGATATCGCGACCACCTGGCCGGCGCGCGTCCCCAGCGAGTTGCGCGGGACGATCGCTACAGCAGGGAGGCACAGGCGCGAGTGCTGCTCGATGCGATCGCGAAGCTGACGCCCGCGCCGGTGCCTGCGCCCGCGACGGCCTCCGCGACCGAAAGCGCGCCATCAGCGGTCAGCTGAGGGGCTCACCGCGGTACAAGCGCTCGTAACGATCAGCCATAGTGGTGATCGCGTAGTCGCGCTGGGCGCGCATACGGCCGGCATCGCCCAGCCGTCGTCGCAGTTCGGCATCATCGAGGAGCGTGCG
>DATHJR010000090.1:0-3396 GCA_035286525.1 Gemmatimonadaceae bacterium
TTGAGATGTTCATGGCGCCTCCGGTGTGTGAGCTTGGTCCTCACCCCTAAAGACGCCATGCGGTTACACGCTACCCGGCGCTGTCTCGCGCCCTACCGCCATCCGCCGAGTATCGCCCCCATCACCACGAGATCCACCACAAAGAATCCGCCGTTCACCAGCACGTAGGTCCACGGCCGCCGCTCGAAGATCGACGCGATCCCAAAGGCCATCGCCACCCAGCCAAACCCCGCGAGAAATCCCGCCGTCGCGCCCCAGGCGAGCGTCGTCTTCGGATCGTTGAGGAACATCGCGAGATTCGCAGACATCACGAGCGTCAGCAGAAACGCTAGGGCCATGTTCGCTCCGCCGGCCTTGGGCGGCTCGTCGGCGCCGAAGCCGTTGGCCTTCTTCCACAGCTTGCCGAACACACTCGGCGAGAACCACAGGCCGCCGAGCAGGAACGCCACCACGGCTGCAACCAGAACCGCCCACACGTTGAGGGTCTGCATGGACATACGAAGGGGTCCTCAGTAGTTGAGAGAGTGCATCATTGTTTCGACCAGTCTATGGGTCCGCTCACGAAACGGCGATGCAGCGTCGCGAGCAGCTGGGCGTTGCCCGCCGTGAGATACTCGTACGCGCGGTCCCATTCGTCGCCGTCCTTCCAACCCGTCTGCGTCAGTCGCACGAGCGTTCCCGTGCCGTGATCCTCGAGCTCGAAGCGCGCCGTAGTGCGCTGCGCGCGGACGGTCGGGAACTTGTCGGGCGCGAGCGCCGAGATCACGATCTCCTTCTGCGGAACGAAGCTCACGATTGTCCCGCCACCGGTGCTTCCATCCGGAAAGTGCACCATCCAGACGCCGCCGGGCCTGAGGTCAACTACGGAGTTGGGCGCGAGCCAGGTGCTCAGCCCCTCGCTCGTCGAGAACGCCTTCCACACGTCGGAGCGCGAGGCCGGCACGGTGATCTCGACCCGAAGCATCTTCTCGGACTCGCTGCGCGCAGCCCCCGCGGCGAACTTTGGCGCAACGATAGCCGTGGCGAGCAGCGCGGTAAACACAATTGACGATCTCATCACAAAACTCCTGGGTGGAGAGACTTGGTTGATCGTTCAAGTAAATGGTGTTATGTTGTTCTGTCAACATTTTTCTTTTCCGATGCCCACAGCCATCCCCACCCGCGATCGCCTCATCAACTCCGCCCGCTTCCTCTTCTGGGAGCGCGGCTACGCCGGCACGAGCATGGCCGACCTCCTCGCCCACGCCGAGGTCAATTCCGGCAGCTTCTACCACTTCTTCGAGAGCAAGGAAGCACTCCTCCGCGAAGTGCTCGTCGGCTACCTCGGCGCGCTCCGCCCCATGATCGTCGATCCCGCCTTCGCCCAGACCCTCGACCCCGCGGAGCGCATCTTCGCCATCCTCGCCGGCTACCGCGAGCGCATCCTCCTCACCGATTCCAAATACGGCTGCCCACTCGGCCGCCTCGCCCTCGAGATCGATCCGGAGAATCGACCCGCCCACGCACTAATTGCGAAAAACTTCCAGGGCTGGATCGGCGCGGTGCGCGAGTGCGTCGAGCAACTGAAGCCGCGCCTCCCGCGCGGAACGGATCTCGACGCGCTCGCGACTTACGTCCTCGCTGTCATGGAGGGCGGCGTCATGCTCTCCCGCTCATACGGGTCGGTCGAGCCGTTCGACCGCACGGTGACGCAGCTCCGACAGCATTTCCAGTTGCTGCTCGCGCCGAAGGGCGTGGGACAGAAGTCGCCAAAGGCGAAGACGCGCAGGACGAAAAAGCGTGAGTCACGTCGCTAGTTGAAGTCTCGAACCGCGCAACTCAAGCACTAACGATTGGAAATACCGACACACACGGATCAGACGGACCAGAACGGAAAAAGTACGTTGTGAACTTTTCCGTCAAGTCCGTTCAGGTCCGTCGTTGTCCGTGTTCCAAGTGTTGATGCCCGCTCGCGCATACAATCGCGAACGTAATCCGCAACCTCGCCCGCCCCTGCGACTAGCCAGCTCGCTAGGCTAAAACGCGACCCGCGCGCCCAACTGCATTCGCCACCGCGACGCATCGACGTTCACCACGTCGCGACCCGGCAGCGTCACGTCGTACGCGTTCCGCCCGTTCGCCGCATCCGACGCGCGCAGCCGCAGCAGCGCGACATCCTCCGTGCCCGCGCCCGACAGCGTGCCCGTCTCACGAAGGAGCCCCCAATCGCCATTCAGCAGATTGAGCACATTGTACGCCTCGCCGATCAGCTCCACATCGCGACCGCCCTGGCCAACGTGCAGCGTCTTCGCGACGCGCGCGTTGAAGATGTTCTGCCACGGATTCCGGCACGAGTTGCGCGGCAGAATCCTTCCGCGATTGTCCTTCAGGCACGACACGCTGTTGATGAACGCGTTGAGGCTGTCGTACGCCGACGCATTCGCCGGTACGAGCACGTTCACCGTCGGGCTCGCGGCGCTGTCGCGCACGAGCGTGATGTCCCCCGGTCCGGTCGGGACATAGACCGCGTCATCAGCCTGCCGGTCGAAGGCGCCGATCTTGTTGCCCACGGCATCTGCGTTCGCGTCGCCATTCACGATGAAGGTGTACGGCGTACCCGAGCGGCCGAGGTAGATCGCCGACACCGCAAAGCCCCACGGAAGGTTCTTCGTCGCCGTGATCGTGATCTTGTTCGGGATGTTGTACGTCGACGTCGCGAGGTTGCGCGACGCGAGCGTTCCGTCCACCGTCGAGAACCCGTAGTTGGACACGGACTGCGCATCGCGCAGCGAGAAATAGTCCTTCGCGTCCATGTGCGTGTACGCCGCGCCCAGCTCCACTCCGTTGGACCACGCCTTCTGCACCTGAGCGGTGGCGATGTAGGTTCGGTCGCCGCTCTTGTTGGCGTTGCGCAATATCGGCCCGAACGCGCTCGACACGACGTCAGGCGTCACCGTGGGCACGGATCCCTTCTTCGACGTGGCCGCGATGGTTCCGTACATCACGCGTCCACCCTCGCCGCTCAGCGTCCCGACCGGTCCCGCGAGATTGTCGTCGGTGATGTAGAGCGAGTTCATCCCGTGGATGTACGTGAAGTCCACTGAGCCGACCATCCCGTACGGCAGCCGCTGGTCTGCGCCCAGAGCGAGCTTCGCGCTCTGCGGAAGCTTGAAGTCGTTGACGAAGTACGAGAGCGACGCCGCCGACGGCGCCGATCCAGTGGTGCACGACGTGGGCTGCGCGGCCGGATCGGCGACGAAGTTGGGCACGCCGGCGCCTGAGCAGTTGAGCAGCCGCGCTCCCGTGCCGGTGTTCGAGTACGCGAACGACATCCAGCTGTACGGATCGCGCCCCGTGAAGATCCCCGCGCCGCCCCTGATCGCGGTGCCATCGCGCACATCCCAGTGAAAGCCGAGT
>DATHJR010000091.1:0-12632 GCA_035286525.1 Gemmatimonadaceae bacterium
CGGCGGGCATCTGCGGCGGTGCGTCGACGTTGAGATAGCCTTCCTCGACGAGCTTGGAGATGATGTCGTCGAGAAGCTTGGCGAGCTTCTCGGCGCTCTCGCCGTCGTCATCCTTGCCGTCGCCGCGCAGAGCCTCGAGCATCTCGGCGGTGAACTGCCCGCTTTCCATTAGCGCGTTGAGGATGGCCTCGCGCAGTGCCTCCATGGAGCGGTCCTGCTCCTGCCCCGCGTCGTCCCAATACGGACTCTGCATTTTGCCGCCGGCGAAGCCCGACTGCAGCAGAAAATCCGCGAGCTTGTCGAGGAGCGACTGGAGGTCGATGGCGTCGGCCATCTGCGGGCTGAACTTGCCGTACGTGTGAAAGCGCAGCGGAGTGGACGGATGTAGGTTGCGAGGGTCGTTGGGCGTCCTCGATCGCAGGATGACACTGACGACGGGACCTTGCAACCCCTCGGGATGATCGATTCGTCACCACCGAACACGCTAACACCGCCGCGCGGAACGCCATCGGGCGCGATCGCCGCGCCGCGCTACCGGAACCCGTTCTCGGTGCTCATCAAGCACCGGAATTTTCGAATCTTCTGGTTCGGGCAGACGGGCTCGCTGGTGGGCACCTGGATGCAGCAGGTGGCGCTGGGCTGGGTGGTGTTGCAAATCTCGAACAGCCCGTTCCTGGTGGGCGTCGAGGCGGCGGCGGGGTCGCTGCCCGTGCTGCTGTTCACGCTGTACGCGGGCGTGCTCGCGGACCGCATGGACAAGCTCGTGCTGGTGCGCGTGACGCAGTCGCTGCTGTTGTTCGAGGCGACGCTGCTGTGGTGGTTCAACTGGACGGGACACGTCACGATCGCGGTGCTGATCGGAATCGCGTTGTTCGGTGGCGTGGCGAGCGCGTTCGACATCCCGACGCGACAGGCGCTGATGGTGGAGCTCGTCGGGCGCGACGATGTGGTCGACGCAATTGCCTTGAATTCAAGCGGATTCAATCTCGCGCGGATCGCGGGGCCGAGTCTGGCGGCGATCATCATCGACCGTTTCGGGCTTGCGTGGTGCTTCGCCGCCAATGCATTCAGCTACCTGCTGGTGCTCATCAGCCTGTTCACGATCAAGCTCCCGGCCAAGATGATCGCGGCGACGGATCTGTCGCCGACGGAAGGGTTGATCGAGGGGATCCGCTTCATGCGGAAGTCGCGCGAGGTGTCGCTGCTCATGAGCATGGTGACGGTGTACTCGATCTTCGGGATACCGTATCTGGTGCTGATGCCCGTGATCGCTCGCGACACGCTGCACGGAACGGCACGGACGTACGGGCTGCTGCTCGCGAGCGTGGGGCTCGGCGCGGTGACGGGAGCGTTCGCACTCGCGATGGTTGGGCGGCGCGTGCGGCGGGGGAAGGTGCTTGCCGCGGCGGCATTCTCATTCAGCACGCTGCTCATCGTATTCTCGTTCTCCCGCAACATCTGGCTCAGCGCCGCAATCCTGTTCGCGACGGGGCTCACGATGATTCTGAACAACGCGCTGGCGAACGGACTCTTGCAGACCATCACGCCGGACGGTTTGAGGGGACGGGTGATGTCGGCGTACGCGTTCGTGTTCGTTGGGATGGCGCCGGTTGGATCGGTGCTGTCGGGGAGCGTAGCCTCGGCGCTCGGGGCGCCGGCGGCGATCGGGATTGGCGGGGGGGTGCTGCTCTGTTTCGCGGCGTGGGTGTTCGGGACGCGGAAGGAGCTAAAGGGGTTGTAAGGCGAAGGCGGGTTGGAGTCGCAAACGCATCGGATCGCCGCATATCTGAAAACGCATCCCCGATTCACTCACCCGAAGTGCTCGCGCGCCACCTGCACGACGATCGAGGCCGCGCGATCAATGCCCAACCACCCGGTGTTCAGGCACAGGTGGTAGTTCTCGTACGCGAGCCACGATCGGTTCCAGTGCGAGCGAACGTATTGCTCCCGCTGCCTGTTGCTCTCGTCGACGTATTTCTCGGCGTCCTTGAGCGAGAGCGACAGGCGAGCCGCGACGCGCGCGGCCAGCTCGGCGCGCGTCGCGTAGCAGAAGACGTGCAACGAATCCTCGCGCGCGCCGAGCACCCACTGCGCGCCGCGACCCACCACCACCGTCGGACCCGCTGCCACCGCCTCCTCTATGACGTTCGCGGTCACCTCGAGAATCCGCTCCTCGCTCGGCGGCAGGGTCGTCGGCCTCCCGTTGAACACCTCCGGCGCGCCAAGGGCGAGTGCGTCGGCGATGCGCTGCCCCAGCGTCGGCACCCGTTCCTCGCGCTCCACGACCTCGGCCACGGGTATGCCGAGCCGCTTTGCGACGGAGTCCACGAGCTCGTTGTCGACGAGCTGCCAGCCGAGCGAGGCCGCGACGCGCGCGGCGAGCTCGGCGCCGCCGGCGCCGACCATCCGCGATACGGTGATCAGCGGCACGTGTGGTCGCCTGCGTCAGCGGAGATGGCAGACCCGCAGATGCTCGACCACTCGAAAGCCGAGAGCATCCCAGACGGCGTTGGCAGTCTCGTTTTCCGCCGCATTGTGCAACCGCGCCTCGCGCAGCCCGCGCTCGCGACACCACCCGATGGCCGCGGTAAAGAGTGCGCGAAGCACGCCGTGGCGTCGCGCGCCGGGAACGACGTACACCGACGAGATGTACCCGTGGCGCGAGGGAAAGAGCAGCGGCATACCGGCGCTCTGGACGCAGCGTAACACGCCCACCGCGACCCCGTCACTCTCCGCGAGAAAGATCACTTCGCTCGAGCAGCGCAGTTGTGCCGCGAAGAGCCGGCTCGCGCGCGCGGGCGCATCGGGACGGAGGCGGCGGTAGATCGGATTCCCCGAGTGTTCGCGAAGGAGCGCGAGGCGAAGCTCGATCACGACGGCGAGGTCCGCCATCGTGGCCGCACGCACGGTGAGCCCGGCATCGAGGCGAGCATCCGCCTCGAGCGACATCTGACCGTCGCTCGCCGGATGCTCGATCACGCCATCATGCCGCCGCCGAAGAGATCCTGATTCGGCCGGCGCCGCTCGGGAGGCTGCGCGCGTCCGTACTGCCCGGAGTCGGAGCGCGAGATTTTCTTTCGCGCCACCAGCGCCTCGAGCACGAGCTCCGACGCAGCGGCTACCACCGAGGCGTCGCCGCTCTCGGCGAGTCCGCTGTCGTACACCACCTCGAGCAGCCCCGGAATGCGCTGGAATCCCTCGACCATCGAGCCGGAGGACACGTCGCCGTCCACCTGCAGCGCGTTTCCCTGGTCGAACCACATCACCATGTCATCCGTGTTGAGCGAGCCCGCGCGCTCGTGCATCGTCGCGTCCGCCGCCCGCCGGATCAGCTCGTGCGCGATCGCGTGTCCGCCCACGAGCTCACCCTCGTACTCGAGCTCGATCTTGCCCGTGATCGCGGGAAGCGCCGAATAGATGTCGCTGATGCGGGGAACGACGTCGCACTCGCCCGTGAGCAGCGAGCGCCGCTCGGCGTTCGAGATCGCGTTCTCGAGCACGGAGATCGGCATGCGCTGCGAAACGCCGGAGCGCTTGTCGATGCGCTTGTCCATGCGCGCTTCGAAGGCGATCCGCTCGATCACTTCGGAGATGAAGTCCGGCACGCGCACGGGAAGCCCGCCGCGACTCGCCCACGCCTCCTGCTGCGTGATCGCCATCCCGAGCTCCACCGACTCCGGATAGTGCGTCATCACCTCGCTGCCGATGCGGTCCTTGAGCGGGGTGATGATCTTGCCGCGTGCCGTATAATCCTCCGGATTCGCCGTGAAGCAGATGAGCACATCGAGCGGCAGGCGAATCGGATAGCCTTTGATCTGGACGTCGCCCTCCTGCATGATGTTGAACAGGCCAACCTGGATTTTCCCCGCGAGATCCGGGAGCTCGTTGAGCGCGAAGATGCCGCGGTTCGCGCGCGGGAGCATCCCGTAGTGAATCGTCAGCTCGTCGGCGAGCACGTGGCCGCCGCGCGCCGCGCGAATCGGATCGACGTCGCCGATGATGTCCGCGATCGTGACGTCGGGCGTCGCAAGCTTCTCGACGTAGCGAGAGTCGCGATCGAGCCACGCGATCGGCGTGTCATCACCCATCTCGGCGATCCGCATGCGCGCGAACTTCGAGATCGGCGCGAACGGATTGTCGTTGATCTCGCTGCCGGCGACGGCCGGGATCACCTCGTCGAGGAGCGTCGCAAGCGACCGCAGGATGCGCGACTTCGCCTGCCCGCGCAGGCCGAGCAGGATGAAGTTGTGGCGCGAGAGGAGCGCGTTCACGATCTGCGGAACCACGGTCTCGTCGTAGCCGACGACGCCGGCGAAGATCGGGCCGCCCTTGGCGAGGCGAGCGAGGAGGTTGGCGCGCACCTCGTCCTTCACGGAACGACGGGCGAGGGATGCGGCGGCGTACGGCGACTTCTTGAGCGCGCCGAGTGTTTCTGGGTGCGACGACGACACGGACAGCTCCGATGCGGCAGGGTGAAAACGTGATGAGTCTCAGCCTACTGGGGTGGGGCCGTCGTCCGCTAGTCCTGCTGGGAGACCGGCTGCACCTCGACCAGATTATCGTAGAATACGGGGCCGTGGCCGAGGTCGGTCTCGCGCTGCGACGTGGTGTCGTTCGCGTTGCGCCCGTCTTTCGAAAATTTCGTCCACCAGATGGATGGCGCCCACACGGTGCCCTCGCTCACCGCGTCGCTCACGCGCGCGATCGCGCTGAAGCTCCCGCGATCGTTGCGCACTTCCACGCGCGTGCCGTTCAGCACTGCGCGAGGCATCGCATCGTCGGGGTGGATCATCAGCTCCGGCTCGCGCGCGCCGCGGCGCAGCGCGTCGACGTTCACGAACGACGAGTTGAGGAACTGATGCGCCGGCGATGAGATCAGCGACAGCGGGAAGCGCGCTGCCAACTCGGGCGAGCTCTCCACCGACTCGTAGGGTGGCGTGAACGTCGGAATCGGATCGAGCCCCATGTCCGCCAGCCGTTGGGAGTAGAGCTCGCACTTGCCGCTCGGCGTCGGGAAGCTCCCCTCCGCGAAGGGCAGATACGGTCGGGGCACGTTGAGCCGCGTCCACCCCTTTTCGAGCAGCGTCTCGAGCGTGACGCCGGTGAATTTGTCGCTCTCAGAGTCGAGCGCCTGGCGAATGAGCTCGAGATCATCGTCGAGCATGACCGGGTGATCGATCCCCATCCGCGCGGCGAGGAGGCGAAAGATCTCGCTGTTCGGCTTGCACTCGCCCACCGGCTCGATCGACGGGCGATTGAGCGTGACGTAATGGTGCCCGTACGAATAGTGCACGTCCCAGTGCTCGAGCTGCGTCGTTGCCGGAAGCACGATGTCGGCCCAATCGGCCGTGTCGGTGAGGAAGTGCTCGAGCACGACGGTGAAAAGATCCTCGCGCGCGAGCCCGCGCACGACCTCGCTCCGATTTGGCGTCACCGCGGCGGGATTGGAGTTGTAGACGACGAGTGCGCGCACGGGAGGCCCCCCCACTCCAGCGTCGGGTGTCGTGAGCGCCTCGCCGAGGCGAATCATGTTGATCGTTCGCACCGGCGGTGACAGATCGGGGCGGAACAGCTTGGCGCGATTGAACTGAAAGTTTCCGCTCGATGAGAGCTGCACGCCTCCACCCGCGCGGCGCCAGTGACCTGTGACCGCGGGGAGGCAGGCGATCGTGCGCACGGCCATTCCGCCGCCGCCGTGGCGCTGCAGCCCGTAGTTGATGCGCACGAACGCGGCCTTCGCGCGACCGTACTCGCGCGCGAGCTCCACGATGCGCTCCGCTGGAATTCCGGCGATTGCCGCGACGCGCTCCGGTGAGTACTCGGCAGCGCGAGCTCGCAGCTCGGGCGCGCCCAGGGTGAAGCGCTCGAGATAGTCGTTGTCCTCAAGATGCTCGGCGAACAGCACGTGCATGATCCCGAGCGCAAGCGCGGCATCGGTGCCGGGCTTGATCGGGATCCACTCATCGCACTGGTCGGCGGTGCGCGTGCGAAGCGGGTCGATGGCGATGATGCGGGCACCGCGTGCACGGGCCTCGCGCACGAAGGGCCAGAGATGCGGATTCGACGTGAGCGTGTTGGTGCCCCAGAGGAGCACGAGATCGCTCTCCGGCATTCCCTCGGGATCCGCGCCGATGTTCGCGCCCAGCGTCATCCTGAGTCCCACTCCGCCGGCCGTCGAACAGATCGTGCGATCGAGCATCGATGCGCCGAGGAGGTGGAAGAAGCGATGATCCATCGTGTCGCCCTGAACGAGCCCCAGCGTACCGGAGTACGAGTACGGGAGAATCGATTGCGGTCCGTCGGCGGAGCGCGCGATCGCGCCGAGCCGCGCCGCGACCTCGTCGAGTGCCTCGTCCCAGGTGATGCGCTCGAAGCGGCCTTCGCCTTTTTTGCCGATGCGCCTGAGTGGATGCGTCAGGCGCTCCGAGTGGTACGTGCGCTCGACGTAGCGATTCACTTTCGCGCAGAGAAATCCGCGAGTGAAGGGATGATCCGGGTCGCCGGCGACACGAATGGCTCTCCCGTCGCGAATTGTGACGAGCATCGCACACGTGTCGGGACAATCGTGCGGACACGCGCCGCGCACGATCGTGTCGCTGGCGCGCTCATCGACTGGAGTGTTGGTGGCGAGCGATGCTTCCATTGCAATAGGATATGGCGTCGTGACCGCGTCGCCAACGGGCTCTGCGTGGGCGAGCCTCGAGCAGCGCGCGGTCAGATCGCGTAAAACATTCTCACTTAAGGCGTTACGGCGTGTTCTCGAAACTCGGCGAAGTTGCGTTGGAAGGGAAGTGATGTGCACGGCGTCACAATGACGGCGGCGCTCATGAAAATGTGCGCTATGTGCATGGCGCAGCGAGTCTTGACAGCGTAACTTCTGAGGGCAAATTAACCGCCGGTCGCTCCTTGCATAGCAACAACGCTCGTGCTCGGACGAAGATTCGACCTACTACCGCCTCCAAAAGGAGAGATTCGATGAAGCGCCTTGCCGTCGTTGCTGCCGTTCTCGCGATTGCCGCGTGTAAAGCGAAGGATGCCGCTCCCGCTGACACCGCAGTCGCTGCACCTGCAATGAGCCCCGCGCCAGCCATGGCGGACTCCATGAAGCATGACAGCTCGATGTCCACCACGACGACCACCACGAAGACCGACTCGTCCATGATGAAGAAGGATTCGTCGATGATGAAGAAGAAGCCGTAATCGAGTTGTTGCAGGGATACAGGGGCGCAACCTCACTGGGTTGCGCCCTTCTCGCATCCAGGGCGTCGGAAGGTCCGGTTATTGCCGTCATTTAGGGAGGAGCACACGAGTGGCTTGTCGCGCGGACGCCGCGGAGCGCTCACGGATTCACTATCTGAACGGAGGATTTCATGAAGCGCATCGCATTGGTGGCGATCGTCGTGGCGATCGCCGCATGCAGTAAGACGGACAAGAGCGCGACGACCGATACAACGGCCGTCGGTGGCGCGGTTGCGCCGTCGTCGGACAGCACGAAGAAGGCGATGATCAACGGCACGAGTCGCGCGAGCGACAGTATGCACATGATGTCCAGCGGATCGGCCACGAGTGGGAGCATGAAAGACAGCTCGAGCGCCGCGCCGAACGACACCACCAAGAAGAAGATGACGCCACCCTGATGGCGCAGGTCGTGTGAGCACGGGTGCCCGGCGCAAATTGGCCGGGCACTCGTCGTATGTGCGAGCGTGCGTGCGAGTTACGGCCGCAGGACATCGCCAGTCTTTCACGTGGCATCGCCCGCTCTCTTCTCTCCCGCCGGCCGCATTGTCCGATACCAGCACCCGTGAAAGGCCGACTCGCCTCGCGATGCTGCTCGTGGCCCTCGTGGCCGCGGCGCCGTATCTGATCACGATCGGCTACGGCTTCGTGTACGACGACGGCCCGATCATCGCCGACAATCCAGCGCTCCACGCACCTGCCGGATTGCTTGGCGCGTGGCGTGTAGCGTACTGGCCCGCCGCGTGGGGGCGCGCCGGACTCTATCGTCCAGTGGTGCAGTTCGCGTACGCGCTGCTCTGGAACGTGAGCGGTGGCGCACCGTGGCTCTTTCACCTGTATGCGGTGGTGCTGTACGCGGTGTGCGCGATCGCCGCGCTCCTGGTTCTCGCGCGTGCGCTTCCAATGCGCGCGGCGCTACTCGGCTCGATGATCTTCGCGGCGCATCCGCTGCATGCCGAGTCGGTGGCAAACGTCGCGGGTTCGGCCGAGGTCGTGGCGGCGCTCGCGAGTCTCGCGTGCGTGCTGGTAATGGTGCGGGCCTTCGACGCCAACGCGGGCGCGGTATCGTGGAAGGCGGCCGTCTCGAGCGCAGTGCTCTTCGCGGTGGCGCTCGGCGCGAAGGAGTCGGCGGCGACGGTTCCGGCGATCGTCGCGATCTGCCTGTGGGGCTGGCGCGCTCCCGGTGACGCGGCGATCGACGCGAAGGCGGTGATCGTGCGTGGCTGGCGCGCCTGGGTGGCGTTCGCCGTAGTTCTGGCGCTGATGATCGCCGCGCGGCGCGCGGTGCTCGGCGGGTTCGCGCCGCCATCGACGGCGCTGGCGGTGGGGCTTGATGGGGCAACTCTCGCCCAGCGATGGTGGACGATGACGGGTGCATGGCCGCTCGTGGCGCATCTGCTGGTGCTGCCGACGCGCCTCTCGATGCACTACGGGCCGACGACGGTGATTCCGCATCATTCGATGAATGCCAGCGCGGTGGTGGCCATCCTCGCGTTCTCGGCGATCGCAGCGGCGGCGGTTACGATCGCGAGGCGCGGCGACCGGCGGCCGCTCGTCGCGCTCGCCTGGGTGGTGCTCGCGTACCTCGCGGCCTCGAACATCCTCGTCCCGACGGGGCAACTGCTTGCGGAGCGAACGCTCTTCTTTTCCTCGGTCGGGGTGGCGATGCTCGCGGGATGGGCGCTCGCGCTGACGGAGGGCGCGACAGCGAGCGTGAGGGGCGTCGCGTCGGCGATTGCGATGGCGCTGGTCGCGGCTGGTGTGCTCGGTACCGCGTTGCGCGCGCACGTGTGGTCGAGCGAGGAGCGGCTCTTTCAAAGCGGCATCGACTTCGACCCCGCGGCGTTCTACCCGTACTGGCAGCTCGCGCGCGCCGTCGGGCGACACGGCGACAATGCGCGCGGCCTCGCGCTGCTCGGAGAGGCGTATCGAAGATATCCGGCGGGAGAGACGCTCGCGCTCGAGTATGCACAGCACCTTCGCACGTCCGAGCGTGGTGAGGATGCGCTGACGGTGCTCCGCGCGGCGTCGGCTGCGCATCCGGCATCGCAACCGGTGCGCCTCGCGTATCTCGACGCGCTGCTGGATCTTCGCGGGCCGGACTCGCTCATCGGCGCGATAGAATGTGAGCACGGGCGTGACCCCGCCGGATCGCTGCGCTACGTGCTCCTCGCTCGCGCCTACGGGAAGCTCGACCGCCCGGATTCCGTGACCGCCGTCTACGCGCGCGCAGTGGCGGAGGACGGCGGCGATCCCGGGCTGCGCTACGCTTACGCGAGCGCGCTGCATGCATCGCATCGCGAGGCGGATGCGCAGCGACAGTTGGACAGCGCGGCGGCCTCGGGACAGATGCCGGCGGCAGTGCAGTACGCGTTGCAGGCGAGAATATCGTTGGCGCGCGGCGACAGCGCGGCGGCGCGGGGTGCGCTCGCGAGAGCGCGCGCGGCGGCTCCGGGAGACACGACTCTCGCCGCGCTGAGCGCGGCTTTGAACGCGCGCCCGCACTGACTGCTGGGCGATTCTGTTCTAGACGGTCGGTTCGAGGAAGCGCCCGAGCGCATGCAGCCGCGACGCGAAAGTTTCGTCATCGAGCACGGGCTCCGCGCCACTCACGTCGACGTTCTCATCGAGCTTCACCCACGACACGCACCCCATGTAGCGCCGCGCCTCCGGAAGCGTGACCGCGGCGGGGAGTCTCGCGATGCGCACTGCGACCACGTGCACGCGCGGGTCATCGCGATAGCGGAAGCGCGATTCGACCGCGCCCCAGGTAAGGCCGTGTTCCGAGCCGATTTCGCGGAGGCGCCCGAGGTCCGTGACCGGCCAGACAGCCGCCACCAACGCGACGTGGCGCAGCTGAATCATTCCCTCCGCGGGCCGGTCCGCGTGTGCGGCGTCGAGCGTCGGATGAAAACGCTCGGCCAGCTCGTCGAGCTTCTCGTGGAAGAACGTCGGATACAGAAGAAAGCGATCGTGGCGCACGTCGAAGCCTGCGCGGTTCTCGCGGATGCCGCCCTTTCGAATCATCGCGATCAGGTCGCCGCGCGCCATCGCTTCCACGAGCACCGCCCACTCCTTGAGTGCGATCCGTTCCGGGTCGTGCGCGCTCGATGGTGCATTGGTCACGCGCGATGCTCCCGCCACCAGGCGAATGCCTCGGGAATGCCAACCTCCGGACGCATGGTCGGCGACCATCCGAGCTCGCGACGCGCGCGCTCGGATGTGAAGGGATTGTCGCGGGTGAAGATGCTCACGACGCCTGGGAGCTCCTCGGCCGTTGCGTGCAGCCTTGCGAGACGCGCGGCTGCAGCGAGCGCCTCGAACGATGCGCGCGCAACGGCGGAGGGGATCGGCACGCCGCGCACGCGGCGCCCGAGACCATTCGACGCTAGCTGCACCATGTCCGCGATAGTCACCGGAAAGTCGTTCGCGAGATTGAACGCGCGGCCGCCTGCTGCATCGATCCGCGCGGCGCGCACGGCGCCATCGGCCACTGCCGAGGCGTGCACGAGCGAGAAAATCGATCGCCCGCCCGCGAACAGCGGGAAGAAGCCGGTGCGCATCACGCGCGCGAATCGCGGCACCAGCTGCCGGTCGCGCCTGCCGTAGATCATCGGCGGGCGAACGGCGGTAGCCCACAGGTCGCCCGCGGCGTGTGCGCCGAGCGCGAGCGCCTCGGCCTCGCGCTTCGAGCGAGCGTAGTACGAGTGCTCGGCCAGCGGCGCGAAAGGTGTGTCCTCGTCGGTTGGTGTGGAGCGATAGCGCGCCGCGCTGCCATAGACCGCGACGCTGCTCGTATGCACCAGGCGCGCGCCCACCTCCGCAGCTGCATCGATGACAGCGCGCGTACCGTCGATGTTCGCGTGCTGGAAGCTCGCCCACTCGCCTCTCGCGGCGATGAGCGCGGCGCAGTGGAAGACAGTGTGGCAGCCGGCCGCTGCGGCTCGCAGCGATGCAGCATCAGCCAGGTCGCCGGGCGTGACCTCTGCGCCTGCGGCGCCGAGCCATGCCGCCGAGCGCGGATCCCGAACGAGCGCACGCACGGTCCAGCCATCCGCGAGCAGTCGCTCGACAATGTGCGATCCGACGAGCCCCGTGGCACCGGTGACGAGCGCGCGCGTCACTCCCGGGTGAAGGGCAGTGGCACCACCTGACCCTGCGCCGTGCCACTGCGGCCTTCGACGACGATCGTGGATCCCATCTCGATCTCGCGCCGCAGCATGATCAGCGCGATCGCGCCGAGGCGCGGCGAGAGGGCGCTCGATCGCACGTCACCAATCTGCCTTCCGTCCAGCGACAACAGGTTCGCGCGCTCGGGGGGCGGCTCGTTGTGGCCGAGCAGGAGGCCGCGAAGGTGCCGATTGACGTGGCCGCGAAAGTGAATTCGCGCCACGACTTCCTGTCCCGTATAGCATCCCTTCGTGTACGAGATCGCGTGAAGCTCGTCCTGATTCGCTTCCTGAGGGATCGTCGTGTCGTCGATGTCGATCCCCCATTCGGGGCGACCATTTTCGATGCGCGCGATCTCCCACGCCAGCAGTCCGCCTGGCGTCGCGCCGCCGGCAACGAGGCGCTGCCAGACCGTGCCGAATGCATCCGAAGGGAAGAACAGCTCGTATCCTTCGGCTTCGAGATCGGAGATGCGCGCGATCATGACCGGGCGGCCGCCGATTTCCGCGTCGAGGTGCGAGTACGTGGCGAGCGGTGCGAGAGCCTCGCGCGCGAGACTCGCAGCGCTCGCGAGAATGGAGCGAGCGGCGACGCCCGCGATCGCGAGCTGACGCATCTCGGCGGAGACATCCAGATAGGGCACGACCCGCGGATTGATGTATTTCCGCACGAGCGCATCCCACCCGGCTCGCGCACGAGGCGGCACGTCGACGAGGAGATGGTCGGCGCGAGAGAAGATGCGGACGTCGGCGATGATGCGGCCCTTTGGACTGAGCGCCGCTGCGTACTGGCCATGACCCGGCGAGAGCGCGAGAACGTCGTTGGTGACCAGCCCGGTAAGCATCTCCGCCGCTTTCGGTCCGTCGAGGCGCGTGCGTCCGCGAAGGCTGCGGTCGATGAGCATCGCGCCATCCTCGAGCGCGGAGTACTCGCTCGCGATGTTCCCGTAGTGCAGTGTGACGGAGTGGCCCGCGACCACGCCCACCGCGGGGAACTGACCGGAGATGATGGGACCCGCCGTCATCCGGCGGCCCTCACCGCGAGCAATGCGTCGAGTGACTCGGGCGTCTCGTCCGCGAGCGACGTGAGCATCGCGCTCGCGTCGACGATGTTGTCGACGCGGAAAGGTGCGACGACGACGCAGCGAAGGCCGGCGGCGCGCGCGGCTCTCGCGCCTGCCGGCCCCGATTCGAGCGCGAGCCCGGATCGTGCATCGAGCGGGCGGC
>DATHJR010000092.1:0-5864 GCA_035286525.1 Gemmatimonadaceae bacterium
GGCCATCCAGGGATCAGTGCGTGTGTGCCGCTCCCCCTGGCTTATCGCAGCTTACCGCGGCCTTCCTCGCCTCCGTGTGCCCAGGCATCCTCCACATGCCTTCGCTCGCTTGACTACATACGTTCGTAGCAAGCAGAGCACCTACACTTGATACCTTGCAATCACATTCGATCTCTTCGCTCACGACGCAGAAGTCATCCACGCCGCTCGCTCCGAGCTCGATGAGAATTCATATCCCACGATCTACTCATCCATGATCATTTTTCAAATAACGCCACAGCACGAATCCGGAATCGGAAAAGTGTGCGGGATAGCCTCACATTTTAACCGCTCGCGGTTTCGCTGTCAACGCGTGTAAATCATTTGCCTTGCGTGACATGACACCCGAGGGACGCGAACAATAAACCGCGCTCTGTATCACTTCAAGGGGATTCACCACCAGCAGCCGTTAGCTTTCGCGCCATGTCGCACACCATGGCCACCGCATCAAAACTCGAGCAACGCGAGGCACTCCGCGCCGCCGTTTCCGCGCGCGGCGCCGAACGATGGGTCGCCGGCCATCCCTGGATCTATCGCAGCGATCTCATCGACCCACCTGCCGCTCCCGCCGGCGCCATCCTCGTCACCGATCGCGGCGCGCGCCCACTCGGCGTCGCCCTCTACAGTCCGCAATCCGAGATCGCGCTCCGTCTCCTCGACCGTGACGCATCCGCTTCGCTCGACGGCGCCTGGTGGCGCACCCGTCTCGCGCTCGCACTCGCGCGCCGCGCACCACTCACAGGACACACAAACGCGTACCGCGTCGTGCACGGCGAGGCCGACGGACTCCCGTCGCTCATCGTCGATCGCTACGATCGATGGCTCGTCGTACAGCTCCTGAGCGCAGGGCTCGAGGCGTTCCGCACGCCGATCGTCGACGCACTTCGCGAGCTGCTCGCGCCCGACGGCATTCTCGCGCGTAACGACACCGCCGTGCGCACGAAGGAAGGACTCACGCGCGCCACGGAGCTGCTCCACGGCGACGTCCCGCGCGAGATCGAGGTGGCCGAGCACGGCATCCGCTACCTGGCCGCGCCGTGGGACGGACAGAAAACGGGCGCCTTTCTCGATCAGCGCGAGAATCGCGTGCTCGCCGGCAGTGTCGCGCGTGGCCGCGCCCTCGACTGCTTCGCGTACCACGGGTCGTTCGCGCTGCACCTCGCTCGCAACGCCACGAGCGTCACCGCGCTCGACTCCTCGGGCCCCGCGCTCGCGCGCGCCCGCGAGAACGCCGCCCGCAACGGTTTCACGAACATCCAAACCGTGCAGACCGACGCCTTCGAATTTCTTCGGGCCGAGGAGCACGCGGGCGCGAACTACGAGACCATCGTGCTCGATCCGCCCGCGTTCGCGAAGACGCGCCACTCGCTCGACGCCGCGATCCGCGGCTACAAGGAGATCAACCTGCGCGCGATGCGGCTGCTCTCACCCGGCGGGATGCTCTTCACCGCGAGCTGCAGCTTCCATCTTTCTGCGTCGCTCTTCCGCGACATGCTCCGCGACGCCGCCGCCGACAGCGGGCGCCGCATCGCGCAGCGCGAGTTTCGCGGACAGCCGCTCGATCATCCCGAGGTGCTCACGATTCCTGAGAGCGGCTACATCAAGGGCGCGCTGCTCGAGGCACTCGACTAGAGTCTCACGAAGAGGCGCTCGATTGTGGCGAGAGCGATCTTCGACTCGCGGAACACAAGCGTTAACTATTTGATGAGACCGAACAAACGGACAACAAACGGGCCCTAACGGATAATCCGAGTCACGTCCGTTCTTGTCAGTTCAATCCGCTCTTGTGCGTCTCACAAATTGATGATGCACGCCGTGCGGGGAAGCAGCGGCTCGGACATCAGCTCTTCTGGTCCACCGGACAATAGTACGTCGACCGTCCTGCCTGCACGATCCGCTTGATCGTGGCACCGCACCGCGGGCATTTCTCGCCCTCGCGATCGTAGACGTTCCACCGCGAGCCCTCGTGCTTCGCCCAGTATCGTCCCGCGGGGGCCTCCGACAGCACCTCGCGAATCGCCACGATCAATCGCTCCCGCCGGTGCGCGCTCAGCGATGCCGCCATCGCCTTCGGACTGATCTTCGCCGCCCACAGCGCCTCGGACGCATAAATATTTCCGATTCCCGCGACCATCTTCTGATCGAGCAGCGCCGGCTTGATCGCGCCCTTTCTGCGCGCGAGCGAGACGCCGAGCGTGTCGGCATTGAAGGCCGGGTCCGTCGGCTCGGGGCCGAGTTCCGGATCGCCCTCGCCCTTGTCGAAGAGCTCGACCGTCGAGAGCGCGCGCATGTCGGTCAGCGACACACGCGTACCGTCCGAAAGCTCGAGCTGCGCGCGCGTGAAGCGCGGCTCCTCATCGCCGACGGTGCCGATGTCCCAGTCGCCGTTCATCCGGAAGTGAATCGCGACCGTGCGGCCATCGTCGAGGTGCACGAGTTGATGCTTCCCGCGCCGCTCCACCCGCACGATGCGACGCCCCTTCAACCCGCGCAGCCGCCCTGGGGAGATCCGTTTCGCGAACGCGGGATGGAGCAGCCGCAACCGCGCGATCGTCTTTCCTTCGGCAGCTTTCGCGAGCCGCGTCCGCGCCTCTTCGACTTCGGGTAGCTCGGGCATGAGGGAAAAGTATAGCGCCGCTGCCCACGATGACACGGCGGCATTGCCGGCCTCATGGCGAGCGGTTCATCCTTCTGCCGTGAGCACACACCGCGAGCCAGCCGTCCGCAACACGCTCATCCTGATCCTGGTGCTGAACGCGCTGGTGGCGGCCGTCAAGATCATCGTTGGCCTCCGCACCAATGCGCTCTCGGTGCTCGGCGCGTCGCTCGAATCCGCGCTCGATGTGCTCAACAACATCGTCGGCATCGCGCTCGTGCGGGTCGCGTCGCAGGAGCCCGACGAAGACCATCCGTACGGCCACCAGAAGTTCGAGACGCTCGGCGCGCTCGCCATCGTCGGCTTTCTCTCCATCTCGTGCTTCGAGCTGCTGCGTGAGGGCGTGCGGCACCTCATCGTCAGCGAGCACCCGGTGTTTCCGTCGCTCACCGAGCTGTCGCTCATCGCGGCGACGATGTTCGTGAACGTCGGCGTGGTCTGGTACGAGCGCCGTCGCGCGCGCCAGTTGCAGAGCGACTTTCTGCTGGCGGACGCATCGCACACGCGCAGCGACATCTACGTCACGGCGGCGGCGTTCGCGTCGCTGGTGCTGGCGCGCGGCGGCTACGGCTGGGTCGACGCGCTCCTCGCGATCGGAGTGGCGCTCCTCATCGCGTGGAACGGCTACCAGATCGTCCGCCACACCGTGCCGGTGCTCGTCGACGAGCGCGGGGTGGATGCGGGCGTTTTGCGCCGTGTCGTCGGCGGGATTCCGGACGTGGTGGACGTGCGCAAGGTTCGCTCGCGCGCCATCGCCTCGGACGTGCTCTTCGCCGAGGTGACGATCGGCGTGAACGGGACGACGACGGTGGAGGAGGCGCATCACATCGCCGACATCGTCGAGGAGAAAATCGCGAAGGAGCTCGGGGTCGCGGAGGTGCTCGTGCACGTCGAGCCTGCGTGAAGGGCTTGCAACGCATCGCGAGTCATCTAGCTTACTCCTGACCTCACCCGCTGACTCCATGGCCCATCGTCCACGCTCACTACAGCACGAGTACGAGCTGTATGTCGAGCGGGAAATCGAGAACTACAAGGAATCGGTGCCGCGCCGCATCATCCTGGGCATCGGGGATGAGGCCGTCGCGTCGCTCGAAGCGCAGCAACAGCTCGCACTCACCGAGGTGGTGCTGTGCGAAGAGGTGGACCGCATCATCCGCGCGCGACTGCGCCTCGCGACCTTCGCGACGTGGCGCAAGCGGCGGGTCAAGGCGCTCGCGGAATTCAAGAAGCCGGAACGGTGGGGAATGCGCGCGGACTGTGCGATCGCGCGCACCGCGGCGGCGGCGCACGAGGGACATGTGCTCGTGGCGGGCGCGCTCGAAGAGGGACGCTCGCTCTATCTGGCGGCGAACGGCTGCGATGTCACCACGCTCGATCCCACGGAGGACGTGATCGAGCGCGTGATCGATGCCGCGGCGGGCGTCGGACTCACGAGCCGGATCCGCGGAGTGGTGAGCGACCTCACGGCGTGGGAGCCGGACTTTCCGATCAGCGCGGTGGTATGCGCCGCGGCCGCGCTCATGAAGCTGACGCCCGCCGAACGGCAGAAGGCGCTATCGATACTGCAGGCGGCGACGAAGGACGGCGGGGTGCACGTGGTGGAGACGAGCTCCGAAGGCGTGAGGCTGGTTCCGCTGGAGGAGCTGGAGGCTTCCTACTATGGATGGCAGACCACCGTGGAAGGCTCGGCGAGCAACGAGACCTTTTTCGCCCGGAAGGCGGTCGCGTAGCGTTTTGACACAGCTGACCGTCCCAAGGACGTGTCAATTCGATTCTCCGTGGCACGGGCGAGCGACGCGAGAATTACCAAGTGATTATGTCGCAGCGTGTTACGATGCGCTGGCCAAACGGCATGCCCAGGGCATGGACGGTGCTTTAGTAGCCGGCGGCCCCCGACCGTTACGGGGGCTTTTGTCTAGCCGTACTACTCACAGGAACGTGCGCATGCCGAACACCCACCATGCAGAACCGAGCGAGCCCGTCGGGATCGTGATCTCGCTTGGCAGCCGCGAGGAGCCGACACCGGCCGTGTTCGCGTACGTCTGGGGTCCGGCGCCCGAAGGCGACGCGGAGCAAGAACCAGTGCGCGCACCGCGCGCCGCCTGATTTTCCGCGAGCGGGTCCGACCAGGATGACGACGCGCCGGCAGATCTCTGCCGGCGCGTCGTGCATCCAGCGCCGACTCCTTCGAGCATGTGACGCCACTCGCCAAAGAAAAGGCCGGCGCAACATCCGCCGGCCTCTCTTTCTACTATGCACAACGTCGAAGCACTACTTGCGCTTCTTGGCCGCCTTCTTCGTCGCCTTCTTCTTGCCGGCGGACTTGCGGCCTGACTTCTTCGCTGCGGACTTCTTTTTCTTGGTAGCCATGATTCAGTCTCCATTGACCGGAGTGAAACAGCCCGCCCGATCCCCCGGTGGATCGGTGGGGCGATACGACGCCAAAGATCCGTCGTATCTCTACACGGCCTCCGAGAGGCTCGTGAAGTTGAAGTCCTTCACCTTGATGGTCGGCATCACGATGTCACCGCCTTGTTCCGTACCGGCGAGTCGAACGGATGGTCCGAGCATCTCGAGGTTATTCAGCATGAACAACGGCGAATCATTGAAGCGAAAGTTGCGAATTGCTTTTGTCAGCTTGCCGTTCTCAATCAGGAACGTACCATCGCGCGTGAGTCCCGTATAGAGGATCGTTCGCGGATCGACTTCTCTCAAGTACCAAAGTCTAGTCACCAACACACCGCGTTCGGTGCTCTTGATCATCTCTTCGATCGATGTCGACCCGCCCATCATCTTGATCGAAGCCGGCTGACCCGTCGCAATCTTGCCCTGCTTCTTCGCCCAGTACCGAGTGTAGAATAACTGCTTCAGCACACCATTCTCAACGAAGACCTGCCGATTCAGTGCGAGTCCATCTCCATCGAACGGCTGCGACATCAGCTGCGGATCCTGCGGATCGGCTACGATCGTCACTCGCTCATCGACGATCTTCTCCCCGACTTTGTTACCTCCGCCGGTCTTCACGAACGGGCTGCGACCTTCGTCTGCAGAGCGCGCATCGGAATAATTGCCGATGAGCTGCACCAGATCTCCTACTGCCTGCGGCTCGAAAATCACCGTGTAGCGCCCCGGCTCGATCGCCACCGGAGTGCGCGACAGCTTTGCTTTT
>DATHJR010000093.1:0-2098 GCA_035286525.1 Gemmatimonadaceae bacterium
CCCGACGAGAAGACGCTGCGCAAGTCTCACGTGCGTCCAGTCGTTCGCGGCGCATTGAGGCGGTAGCCGAACCCGCGCACTGTTTCGATCAATCCGCCCGCTGCACCGAGCTTCGTGCGCAACCGCTGCACGTGCATGTCAACGGTGCGAGTCTGGATGTCCGGCGCTGCTTCCCAAACTGTTTCCAGCAGGTGGGCACGCGCCTGTACGCGTCCGCGGCGCTCGGCGAGTGTAAGCAGGAGCTTGTACTCGGTCGGCGTGAGCTCGACCTCGGTGCCGTCGACAGTGACGCGGTGCGCGGCACGATCGATTCGAAGCGGCCCGATGCCTAACGAGTCGCCGGATGGTCCGCCGCCGGTGCCGCGAGCGCGGCGCAGGATGGCGGCGACCCGAAGCACCAGCTCCTGCGGACTGAAGGGCTTCGTCAGATAATCGTCGGCTCCGAGGGACAGACCGCGGATGCGATCTTCTTCCTCGCGCCGCGCCGTGAGCATCAGCACGGCGACATCACGCGTACCCTCATCGGCGCGCATGCGAGAGAGCACGTCGTAGCCCGAGAGTCCGGGAAGCATCAGGTCGAGCACGACGAGCGCGGGTTGCTCCTCGCGCGCGCTCGCCAGCGCCTCGGGTCCCGTGGATGCGGTGGACACACGAAAACCCGCCTTCGCCAAGTGATAGGCGACCAGCGCACAGATGTCCGGCTCGTCGTCGACGACGAGGACGCGTTCGCCGGAACCGATCGGCGCGGTGGGAGCGTCGGTCGTCATGTCGGAACTCCCTCGACCCGGCGGCGGATCTTCGCGACGAGCATCTGAATGGCGACTTCATTATGACCGCCACGCGGAACGATGACGTCCGCGTACCGCTTGCTCGGCTCGACGAACTGAAGATGCATCGGCTGTACAGTAGAGAGATACTGGTCGAGAATCTTGTCCAGCGAGCGCCCGCGTTCGGCGAGATCGCGCTTGATGCGGCGAATGAGTCTCACGTCCGCGTCAGCGTCGACGAAGACCTTCACCTCGCACAGCTCGCGCACGCGCGCGTCGGAGAAAAGCAGGATCCCGTCGATCACAATCACTGGCGCGGCGGGAACGTGCTCCGTCCGCTCGGAGCGCGTCTGCGTGAGAAAGTCGTACACCGGTTTGTCGATCGCTTGACCGGCGCGAAGTCGCTCGAGCTGCTCGATGAGGAGATCCCAGTCGAAGGCGTCGGGGTGATCCCAGTTCACACGCCGGCGGTCTTCGACCGACAAGCGCGCGAAGTTCTTGTAGTACGCGTCCATGTCGATGAACGCGACGGACGACGCATCGAGCGAGGACGCGATTCGGCGCGCCACCGTCGACTTCCCCGACCCCGAGCCACCGGCGATGCCGACGATCAACGGCGGCATCGAACATCCTGTGCGGCCCTGTCTACTGAAGGAAGGTGACGGGCGACGAGGCGGATCGGGAGCGGCGGACGTGTCACAGTTGAGTATCGTCGTGGGCGAAGATGCCAGCGATGGAAGGTCGCGACACGCTGCTGACGCGTCAACGCGCACTCCCACGCCGCGAGAGCGGTGACTACCTTCAAGCGCATGCGACGAACCGCTTTACTCGCCTGCGTGCCGATCTTCGCCAGCTGTGCGACAACGCCGCCCGCGCCGCCCGCGCCGATTGCCTTCCCCGCCGCCACACCGGCGGCTTGCTCCGACACGGTGCGCCTCGTGGTCGCGACTACGACCGACGTTCACGGACGGCTGCGCGGCTGGGACTACGAGATGAATCGGCCCGATTCGGCGCGCGGACTGACGCGCGAGGCGACGATCGTCGACTCTGTCCGCGCGGCGAATCCCGGACGCGTGCTGCTCATCGACGCGGGCGACCTGCTGCAGGGAAACATGCTCGCCTTTGTCGCCGCGAGGGTCGCGCCGGACACGATCAATCCGATCGTCGCGTCAATGAACGCGATGCACTACGACGCGTCGGCAGTCGGCAATCATGAGTACAACTACGGCGTCCCATATCTCGATCGCGCCGTAGCGCAGGCCACCTTTCCGTTTCTGTCAGCGAACACGAAACGTCCAGACGGGACATTTCCGTACGCGCCATACACCCTC
>DATHJR010000094.1:0-3761 GCA_035286525.1 Gemmatimonadaceae bacterium
GACGACGCGCACCTGCGAAACTGCCTGGTTGCTGCCCGCATGCGCGATGATGTTCACCGATCCGACGGCTAGGCCGGTGATCGCTCCGTTCGCGTCGACCGAGGCCATCGCCGGATTCGTGCTCGTCCAGGTGACCGGCATATCCGACACCAGATGTCCCTGCGCATCGGTGACCGACGCGAAAATCTCCATCGTCGACCTGACGGACAGCTGCGCGGTGGCCGGCGACACCGACACCCAGCGCGGCGCGGGCGCTGCGTTCGACACGCTCACATCCGCGTAGGCGCTCTGCATGCCCGACGTGATGTAGATCTTCGCCAGGCCAAGCGCGTGCGCGGTGACAACGCCGGTGCTCGAGACGGTGGCGATGGTCGAGTCGCTCGTGCTCCATTCTTCGGGCTGTCCGGTGACGACGCGCCCCGATGCATCCTGCAGCTCGACGCCGAGCGCGAGAGATGTTCCGGGAGCGATGGTCGGAGCAGCAGGCGAAACGATCACCCACTTGGCGAGCGATCGCGCCACGCTCGTGGAGGCCGCGGGATCTTCCATTGCCGAACAGCCGAAAAGCGCGGCGCAGCTCACCAGAGTGAGCACAGTGCGGGAGATCGTCATTTATCCAAAGTCCTTGTAGGCTCTTCGGGCAACCCGACCGACGTAGCGCGCGGTGCGCACCTTAGTCTCGTTGGCTTTGCGTCCCCGTCTTTCGGCGGGTTTGCCTTTGTCGCGGGGCGCGAGCCCCTAGCGATCCTGCCGTACTATTGGTTAGAAGGGAGATCGTAGTAGCTTGACGCGTTCGCGAAAACGGACGTCACTCGAATCCAGATTGTTATTTTTTTACCTGCATCAGCTGGTTCCACCTCGAGCGACGAGGGCAAGGGCGATCATCGCGCAGCAGTCACCGCGGGCTTCCTCGGGTGGACGCTCGATGCATTCGATTTTTTCATCGTCGTCGTCACACTGACCGCCATTGGAAAAGATTTTCACGTTTCCGATGCGGACATGGCAAAAACCATTGCAGTGACGCTGGCCTTCCGGCCAGTGGGCGCATTCCTCTTCGGAATGCTCGCCGATCGGTACGGCCGACGCGGCCCACTCATGATCAATCTCGTTTTCTACTCCGTCCTCGAGGTCGCATCGGGGATGGCGACATCGTACACGATGTTCTTCTGGCTGCGCGCGCTCTTCGGAATCGGCATGGGAGGCGAGTGGGGCGTGGGCGCGTCGCTCGTGATGGAAAAGAGTCCGGTGAAATTTCGCGGCGTTCTCTCCGGGCTGCTGCAGGAGGGTTATGCAACCGGAAATCTGCTCGCGTCCGTCGCGTACTTTCTGATCTTTCCGCACTACGGCTGGCGCCCGCTTTTCTTCATCGGCGGGCTGCCCGCGCTGCTCGCGATCTTCGTGCGCATGCGCGTGAAGGAATCCGAGGTGTGGAAGCGCACGAGGCATCACGATTTCAAATCGCTCTTCCGGGCGATCCTTTCGCAGTGGCGGCTGTTCCTCTATCTCACGCTGCTCATGGCGCTGATGAATTGCGTCTCGCACGGCACGCAGGACATGTACCCGACGTTCCTTCAGCGCGACTGGGGGATGACGCCGCGCATGCGCTCGGCACTCAATGCGTTCGCGGCGGTGGGCGCGATCGTTGGCGGCATCGCCTTCGGCTACCTGTCCGACCGCATTGGCCGGAGAAAATCGATCGTGCTCGCGCTGTCTCTCGCGGTGCTGATGATTCCCCTGTGGGCATTCGCTCCGAGCCTCGCACTGCTTGTGGCGGGCGCGTTTCTCATGCAGTTCATGGTGCAGGGCGCGTGGGGGGTGATACCGGTTCACATCACCGAGCTCGCCCCCGACTCGGTGCGCGGCTTCATTCCGGGCTTCGCGTACCAGTGCGGCGTGCTGATCGCCGGATCAGTGGTGTACATCGAGGCGGCGCTCGCGGGCCACATGTCGTACGCGAAGGCCATGGCGATCACGGCTCTCACGGTGATCATCCTCGCCGCCGTGGTCGCTGCCCTGGGCCGGGAGCGGCACGGGGTGGCCTTTGGCGCCGCTCCCTGACGGCTTGCGGTTGCCATTCGCGGAGCGGCTGCGCCGGCTATACCTTTAGGACAGGTATGTCTTTCCCACAGTTGTACCAGTCGCGGCACGGCGCAGACTCCGGTTGTGTCTCGCGCGATCGACGCCGGCGCCGTCGCGGGCCGATGGTGATGCTGTTCGCCTGCGTGGCCCTGCTCGCAGCGAGTTCGCCCGCGCGCGCGCAGGCCACCGCGCAGCCGCCCGCGCCCGCAGCGCAGGATCCCGCGTTTTCTTCTCCGCGCGCCGCCGTGAACGCCGCCTTCGATGCGATGTCGCACAAGCAGTGGAAGCGCGTCGCCGAGCTCTCCGATTCGGCCTTCCTCAGCCAGTGGCGCGAGCAGCAGCTCGTGTACGCGGACGCGGACAAGATCGAACGCGACAACAAGAAGAAACACGAGAAGCAGTACGGCCTGCCAAAGTGCGTACAGAAATATTTCGAATCCCAGGAGTCGCACTACAGCGACACCTTCCTCAAGGGGTTCGCGGGCACGAAGTCGATCACGCAGCTCGAGCAGCTGTCACCCGAAGCGCTGTTCGCGAGCTGGCTCGCCGGCGGCGACGCGGTAAAGGCGAACGCGAGGACCACCAGCCGCACGATCCTCGGCGAGATTCCGGAGACCCAGTACGTCACCCACGTGGTGTATCGCATGACGCCTACGCCGCCCGGCACGAGCGACGATGGTGTCGAGCGCATCACGGTTCGCCGATACAACGGCGCGTGGCACGTCGTGCCCAACGACGACATCCGCCTCGCGGGACGCTCCTACTCCTGGCAATCGGACAAGTGATCCGGCGCCCATGGCGATGAGGCGGCGGAGCGAGGCGATCGGCCCGCTCCCGTGGGTAGGCGTCATCATGGGCAGCAAGAGCGATCTCGAATTCCTTGCACCCGCGGTCGAGCTTCTCACCGAGCTGCAGATTCCGCACGAGGTCCGTACCGTTTCGGCGCACCGCACGCCGGTGTGGATGGCAGAGTACGCGACGAGCGCGGAGTCGCGCGGCCTCGAGGTCGTGATCGCGGCGGCGGGCGGCGCCGCGCACCTGCCCGGAATGGTCGCCGCGCACACGATTCTTCCGGTGCTCGGCGTTCCCATACCGGCGACGATGCTCAATGGCGTCGACTCCCTGCTCTCCATCGTACAAATGCCGCGCGGCGTTCCCGTCGGCACCCTGGCGATCGGAAAGCCGGGCGCCGCGAATGCCGCTCTCCTCGCCGCGGCGATCTGCGCGGCGAAGCGCCCGGATCTCCGCGAGCGACTGCGCGCGTGGCGCGCCGCACGCACGGCCGAGGTGATGGAGGAGGAGCGCTCGCGGTGACACCGGTACTGCCCGGCGCCACGATCGGCATTCTCGGTGGAGGGCAGCTTGGACGGATGATGACGCTCGCCGCCCGCGTGCTCGGCTATCACGTCATCATCCTCGACCCCGATCCTGCCTGCTCCGCCGGAGCCGTGGCCGATCGCGTGATCGCCGCACCTTTCGATGACGCGGCCGCGGCCACAGAGCTCGCGCATGCGTGCGACGTCATCACGATCGAGATCGAGAAGATCGGCGCGAAGGCCATGGCCGCCGCAAGCGCGATCGTCCCCGCGCGCCCCGGCGGGCACGTGTTGCACATCATCCAGGATCGCGCGCGGCAGAAGCAGTGGCTCGATGAGCACGAATTCCCGGTGGGCCCCTACTGG
>DATHJR010000095.1:0-6417 GCA_035286525.1 Gemmatimonadaceae bacterium
ACGACGACCATCGACGCGCAGATGCAGTTGCTCGCCGCCGATGCGCTCGCATCAGGGCTCACGCGCGCCGAAGCTCGCGCGGGCTACAAGCATCCGCAGTTCGCGACGCGGGCGCCGGGGAGCAGCGACTATCTCCAGGGCGCCGTGGTCGCGATCGATCCCGAGAATGGCGACGTGCTCGCGATGGTCGGTGGCCGCAGCTACGCCGACTCACACTTCGATCGGGCCATCAACGCCGTTCGCCAGCCCGGCTCGGCCTTCAAGCCGATCGTGTACGCCACGGCGATCGCCGACACGTTCACCGCGAGCTCGATCGTTTTCGACACCGCGCTCACGATCCCGCTCGACCGCAACGGTGTCTATCGTCCGCGCAACGACGACGGGCAGTTCCTCGGGCCGATGACGCTTCGCGACGCGCTGGTGCACTCGCGCAATCCTGTTGCCGTGCAGCTCGGCATGGCCGAGGGAATGGACACCATCACTGCGCTCGCGCGCGCACTCGGCATCACCACCCCGATCTCGCCGTATCCCGCGAGCGCGATCGGCTCGTCCGCGGTGCGTCCGCTCGACCTCGTGGCGGCGTACGCGGCGTTCGACAACGGTGGCTCGCCGGTGACGCCGCGCTTCATCAATCACATCATCGATGCGAGTGGACGGCAGGTCTACGCCGGCCGCACGGCCGCGCGCGACTCGGTGCTGGATCCACGGGTCGCGTTCATCGTGCGCGACATGATGCGCGACGTCGTCACACGAGGTACGGCGACATCGGTGCGACGCTATCTCCCCGAGCGCGTCGATGCCGCGGGTAAGACGGGAACCACGAACAACGACACCGATGCATGGTTCGTCGGGATGACGCCCGAAGTCGTCGCGGGCGTGTGGGTAGGCTTCGACAAGCCTGTGCCGATCGCGCCAGGCGCCGCCGGCGGCTCGGTCGCAGCGCCCATCTGGGGCGACATGATGGGGCGATACTATCAGCAGCGCAGCTCGGGCGACTGGAATCTCCCTGCGGGGCTCGTTGCGGTGGACTTCGATCGCGACAAGCTCGCGCCGGCGGACAGCACGACGCTTCCCGACCGTCACTACACCGAGTACTTCCTTGACGGCACGCAGCCCGGCGACCCGTGGGCACTGTTCGCGAACGGGCCGATCACGTTCTAGGGGATGGGTCGGGCCCCCGTTGCCATTTCAAACCATCTCGCCCAGCTTAGTGTCTATCCTAAGACACTTAGTGGAGAGGCGACGTTATGGCGCTGCTGAAAGGAACGCTCGATGTGCTCGTCCTCAAGACGTTGTCCTGGGGGCCCATGCACGGCTTCGAGATCACGAGCTGGCTCGAGCAGCGGTCGAACGGACGTCTCGACGTGACGGACGCCGCGCTGATCCAGGCGCTCCACCGGCTCGAAGCGCGGGATCTGCTGAGCGCCGAATGGGGCGAGAGCAAGAACGGGCGGCGCGCGCGCTATTATAAGCTGACGAGCGCCGGGAAAGCTCACCTCCGCGCCGAATCGGCCGCGCTCATCGACTACGTCAGCGCGCTGACGACGGTCCTCGCAGCGAGGTCGGCCCATGATTGACGCCTCTCGCGCCCACCCCAGCGGCATTCGTGCCGGCGTACGACGCCTCTTCCGCATCCCGATGCATACGCCGGATCGCGTGGCGGCCGATGCGAACGACGAGCTGCGCACCTTCCTCGACGAGCGTGTCGAGCATCTGATCGCGCACGGCATGTCGCCGAAAGAGGCGCGCGCGGAGGCGTTGCGGCGCCTGGGCTCTCCGCTCGGAGATGCGCTCGAGCTGATCCAGGACTCCGCCGTCACTCGCGAGCGCGCCGTTCGAACGCGAGAGTCGATGGAGGACCTCGAGCAGGACGTGCGATTCGCGGTGCGCACGCTCCGCCGCGACCGAGCGTTCACGCTGAGCGCCGTCGCGATCATCGCGCTCGGCATCGGCGCCAGCGCCACGGTGTACAGCGTCGCCAACGCGCTGCTCCTGCGCCCGCTCCCCTTCCGCGATCCCGACCAACTCGTGTGGATGGCGAACGGCACGAATGGCGGCCTGTCGGGGCAGACCGCTCAGGTGAACCACCTCGTGCAGCTGCACCAACTCGACCGCTCGTTCGCCGACGTCGCGGGCTACTTCGCGTTCTACGGCATCGGCGACGCGAACCTGGTCCGCAACGGCGACGCGATTCGCCTCAGCAGTGTCCCGGTGACGCAGAACTTCTTTTCGATGCTCGGCGTGCAGCCGGAGCTCGGCCGGTCGTTCACCGAGCAGGAGAGCGCCGCCGATCCCACGAACGTCGTGCTGCTCAGCCATGCGATCTGGCGGAGCGAGTTCGCGTCGGATCCATCCATCGTGGGCAAGAGCATCACCCTCAACAACACACCGCAGACAGTCGTCGGCGTGTTGCCGCCCACTTTCGACTTCGGCTCGGTGTTCGCGCCCGGCACGCGGATCGATCTCTTCGTTCCCTTTCCGCTCACCGAGGGCAATGATCGACAGGGGAACACGCTCGCGCTCATCGGGCGCCTTAGGCCCGGCGCCACGATCGCCGGCGCGGCTGCGGAGCTCGCGGTGCTCGCGCCGCGCATCACCGCGGCACATCCCGACCGAAACGCCTTCACGCCGTTCCTCAGCACGCTGCGCACGCACGTCGTGGGACAGATTCACTCGGCGCTTGTGATGCTCGCGTTCGCGGTGGGGACGGTGATGCTGATCGTGTGCGCGAATCTCTCCAACCTGCTGCTCGTGCGCGCGACGGCGCGCCGCAAGGAGATGGCGATCCGCGCGGCGCTTGGCGCGGGACGTCGTCGCCTCGTGCGCCAGATGCTCACCGAGAGCGTTCTACTCTCCGGCGCGGGCGCGGCCATCGGGCTCCTGATCGCCTTCCTCGGCACGCGCGCGATCGCGCGTCTGCAAACCGTGAATCTGCCGCTGCTGGGCGACGTGCGCATCGATGCGAGCGCGTTCGTGTTCATCGTGATTCTCGCCACGCTCGCAGGGCTCCTGTTCGGGATGGCGCCCGCGCTCGAGCTCAGCGAGCTCGCCCTGCACGACGCGCTCAAGGAGTCCGGCCGCGGCAGCACGGAGAACAAACGCGGACGCCGGATCCGCACGGCGCTGGTGGTGAGCGAGATCGCGCTCGCGTGCGTGCTCCTCGTGGGATCCGGGCTGCTCATCCGCAGCTTTCTCCGGGTGCTCGACGTCGATCTCGGCTTTCGCCCCGACATGGTGACGGCGATTCGCATCGACCCCGACCAGCAGGTGCTCGACTCGCAGTCGAAGTTCAACGCGTACGTGAACGAGGCGCTGCGCCTCACGAAGGCGCTGCCCGGGGTGCAGGCCGCCGCCATCGCCGACGGCCTCCCGCTCGGCAAGAACCGCACATGGGGCGTGCGCGCGCAGGGCGAGTCATACAAGGATGGACACAGCGCGACGGCGTACGTGCGTCTGACGACGGATGGACTCGTGGACGCGATGGGGATGCGACTCGTATCCGGACGCGACATTGCGGCCACCGACGACTCGGCCAGCGAGCCGGTGGTGATGATCAACGAGACGATGGCGCGCGCACTCTGGCCAGGCCAGGACGCGATCGGCAAGCTCGCGATGATCGACACGACGCGGCGAGTGGTCGGCGTCGTGAGCGACGTGCGGCACCTGAGCCTCGATCAGGCCGCGGGATACGAGTTCTACATTCCATTTCGCCAGATCGTCGATTATCCCATAGTCGATCTCATCGTTCGGAGCTCACTGCCCGCAACGTCGCTCGCGACGAGCATTCGCACCGCGCTCGCGCCAGTCGCCCCCAACGTGGCGCTCAACGAAGTGCAGACGCTCGGACAAATCGTCGATCGCTCGGTGTCACCGCGCCGGTTCTTCACGATGCTGCTCAGCGCATTCGCCGCGTTCGCCCTCGCGCTCGCGCTGTTCGGGATCTACGGCGTGATCTCATATACCGTCGCTCACCAGCAGCAGGAGATCGGCGTCCGCATGGCGCTCGGAGCATCGCAGGGCGTGGTGCAGCGGAAGATCCTTAGCGAAACGCTCGTACTGGCGATCGTTGGCATCGTGCTGGGCACTGTCGCGTCATGGATCGTGGCGCAATTGCTGCGCAGCCAGCTGTTCGGCGTGAGCTCCACGGATCCGGCGACGTTCGCCGCGATGATCGTAGTCGTGACGGCGGTCGCGCTCATCAGCGGCTACCTGCCGGCGCGACGTGCCTCGCGCATCGATCCGACTGTGGCGTTTCGCTCCGGCTGAGGGTCGACCGCTCAGCGGCTATCGCCGCGTGCTCGGTCAGCGCGAACTCTTCGCGAGCGGGTGCGCTTCCGTGTTGAAGACGTGATCCCGCAGATCCACGGCACCGGGTGCTGCAAAGAGCAGATACAAATACTTGAGCGTTTCCGCGAGAAAGTAGCTCTCCATGGCATCGCGTTGCGTGTGCGTCCGCACGCCAGAGAGTGCCGCGTACCCAACGTCGGTCCTGCAGCACGCGACGAGGTCGCGCAGAAAAGTGCGACCCATCTCCCGATAGCGCTCGTCGCCGGTGAAGTAATGGAGATAGTACGCCGACTCGATGATCTCCGGGCGCAACTCGTAGCCATCGTCAACGATCGTCATCGAACGGTAGTCGATCATTTCCGGCTCGACGCCAAACGTCGTCCACATCTTGAAAGTGGATGTCTGCAGTCGGCGGGCCCGATCGAGGTCGCCGGAGAGCGCGAGCGTGCCTGGGAAGAAGGCTGCCAGCGCCTCGAAGTGGTGGCTCAGCCGTGCGCCGCTGTACATGTCCGCCTGCCCATACCAGAAACTGCCGGACACGTCCTCGCCCAGGTACTCGTTCACGGCGCGCGCGCTGGCCTCCCACATTCGTTTGCAGTCCTGATCACCGAACAGCAGCCACGCCTTGAGCAGATACTCGTAGTAGGAATCGATACCACCGCCGATGTGGCTGGTGCTATCCGACCAGACGCCAGTCTCGACGTCGATGGCGGAGCCCACGAGACCGAGTGGAGACCGACGTGCATAGAGCGCGACCATGGCCCGCTTGGCCTTGTCGTAGTAAACCGGATTTCCAGTGAGGTGGCTCAACGTCCCGAACTCGAGCAGCAGTGTGCCCACTTCGGCGGGGTTCGTGTGTGGATTGCGCACCTTCCCGGTCTTGAGATTCACCTCCACGTACGGCATTCCAGTGGGGGAGTTGAACGCGGGAAGGAGGCGCGTGCCCAGATCCTGTGCGAGCATCAGCAGGCGCTTGTCTCCGCTGAGCTGGTAGCCGCTGAGAAGGCCGCCCAGCAGCCGGATGGTGATCTCGAAATTCTTGACGTAGATGTCCTGATCGAACGAGAGTGTCGTGTCGATCAGCTCACGTGCTTCGCGCGCGTCGTCCGCGAGTCCCATCAGGATCATCGTGTCCAGCGCATCGACGGGTGTCATCAACAATGAGTGACCGTACCAGTCGTGATAGCTCTTGCTCAGCGGCAACAGCTCGTCGTGGCCCCAGGCGTAGCGCTTGTAGCCGCTCCACGCGTGCGCGAACTCCCGTCGCACAGTGGCCGCCATCACCGAATCGGCGGTTGCAGCCTCAGTCGCGCGGGCACTCGTCGTACCCTGCGCGCGAGAAGGTGACGAGGCGAAGGTCGCGCAGAGTGCGATGACGGCGCAGTGTAATTCACGCATACGTAACGAAGGCGTAGATACTCGCAATTGCGTTAGCTGCTACAGTGGCGTTTCGCTCGAGTTGATTCGCGAAACTACGTTGATGCCTTGTCGTCCGGAACGTCGGGGCCGGTTTCGAGCGCCAACTGGGATGTGACCGCCTCCATCTGACGCGCGCGCAAGCGCGCCCACCCCGGAAGTGGAAGCGCGCCGTTGGCGATCGCGCCGATTCCGAAGAGCGACAGAATCGCGACCCCCGGCAACGAGCCACTCAGGTTGCCGCCGATCGCCGCGGCGATCGACATGATGCCGCCAAGTCCGAGCATGGCCGCGCCGACGCGCAGCGAGAAAATGGAGGCGCCCCTCGTCGTCGTGAGTCGAAGGCGGTGGCCGATCACGGTCGGCTCCAGGAGTGCCTGCAGGTTCCCATTCGTCCACTGACGAAAGGAGCCAGTCGGGCTCACGGATCCGCGGGCGTTGAACACCTCACGGAGTCGCACCACCAGTCGTTCCCACTCCGCTTCGGTCAGCCGCCGATCGAGCACGACCGTGCGCTCGACACCGATGGGCAATCCGAGGAAGCTCCGTGCCCCGGCCCGGGGACGATTCTCCAGCGACCGTGCGGCACTGGCTACCGCTTCTGGCGAAATGCCAACTTCGCGGCCGATATCCTGCAACTCGGCCAGTGTCATCCCTTCTTCACGAGCCGATTGGAGGGGCGCACTCTGCGGTCCCTCGGCGGCCTTCTGGAAG
>DATHJR010000096.1:0-6512 GCA_035286525.1 Gemmatimonadaceae bacterium
ACGCTGCGCTTCTCTCGACGGCGCAGGCGACGCTGCGGCAGATCTTCCCGCGCGAGCAGCAAGGTATCGTCCAGGCCATCTTCCTGCTCGGCATCATCGTCGCGCCGACACTCGGACCCACGCTCGGTGGATGGATCACCGACAACTACACGTGGAACTGGTGCTTCTTCATCAACATACCCATCGGCATACTCTCGACCTTTCTCGTCACGTCGTTCCTCCACGATCCCGAGGGTGCGCGCAAAATCGCTCCGGTCGATTGGCTCGGTATCGGGCTCCTCATCACCGGAATCGGATCGCTGCAGTACGTGCTCGAGGAAGGGAATCGTAACGACTGGTTCGCCGACGGTCTCATCCTGCGACTGTCGATCGTTTCGGCGATTTGTCTGATCACGATGGTCTGGTGGGAGCTGTCGTCGCGGAACAAGCATCCGGTCATCAACTTCCGCGTGCTTCACAACCGTGATCTCTCGGCGTCGATCTTTCTGTTCGTCGTGCTCGGATTCGGCCTCTACGGCGGAACATTTCTCTTCCCGCTGTTCACGCAGGGGATTCTCGGATTCACGCCGACCGAGACGGGCCTCACGATGCTCCCCGGCGGGCTCGCGACCGCCGTGATGGCCGTGGTCTGCGGGCGCCTCCTCACCGGGAAGAAGCCGCTGGTCGACGCACGATATCTCATCATCGCGGGTGTCGTCGCCTTCAGCGTCGCGATGTGGATTCTCGGGCATCTCACGACGGCGGCGGGCGAAGGCGATGCTCGCATCGCGCTCATCATTCGCGGCGCCGCGATGGGGCTGCTGTTCACGCCGATCAACAACGCGGCCTTCGGCAGTCTCAAGCCAAGCGAGGCGCAGCAGGCATCAGGGCTCATCAACCTTTCGCGCCAGCTGGGCGGATCGTTCGGCATCGCGGTGCTCAGCACGTACCTGACGCGACACGTCCAGTACCACCGGGCGGACCTCGCGCAGAACTTTTTCGCGGGGAATCCGGCGTTCGACCAGCGCTACGCGAGCTCGGTGGCGACTCTGATGGCGCACGGAAGCTCGCTGCTGCAGGCGCAGAAATCGGCGTACGCGCTGCTCGATCTGACGCTCACCAAGCAGGCATCGATGCTCGCCTACAACGATTCGTGGCTGCTGATCCTCCTGTGCTTCCTCTGCGTCGCACCCGCCGTTCTCGTGCTTCGCAAGCCGTCGCCGATGACCGCGGCGGTGGACGCGCACTAGCGATTACCGAATCGCGACCACTCGCTCCATGCCGAGCATGTAGTGCGGCTTCGATTTGGCATCGTTGGACACGGAGCACTCCAACAAGTATCGACCGGGTCGTAGATCGAGAGCGACGACGCTCGCCCGACCGGCGTCGAGGACTGTCGTGCCGCCGTTGACTGCCTCGATGGGCGCGGGTTTGCTTTCTCCATCCCACTTGTCGAGCTCTTCCAGCGACGTTCGTCCCACGAATCGCATGATGGAGAGGTGATGACGCTGAACTCCGTCATTCTCGACGCGAACGAGCTGCCGCCCGGCGTGCAGTGGTCCCGAGAGCGCGACATGGTAGTCGGTGAGGCGAACCGTAACGGGCGTGGCGGGCAACATGGAATCGACGTTCATCGCATCGGCGGTCACGGTCAGAGGCCGGATCATTCCCATCGACATGTGTGCATGGCCGCCGCCATTGTACGCGCACACGATCACGTACCGACCCGGCCGCAGTACGAGGATGGTCTCGCCCGAGTCGCCCGGGAGTGCGCTCTCGACGCCGCCTATCCCGTGCACGCCGCTAGTGTGCGCCGTGTCGGCCACGAGTGAGCGCATCACTCGCACGAGCGACGATGAGTCGTCGAGCCGCAGCAAGGCTGCCTGGTGCCCCATCTTTCCTCGATTCACGAGGCGCACCGTGACCGCGCCCGCCGCAACCTGCTCGGGCGCCTGAAATGCGTATTCGTAGGAGATGACGACGAGCGTGCGTGCGGCTGCCATGTGAGCCGGTGCCGCCACTGCGTAGGGCAACGCCGCAAGCGCGGCCGCGACCATCGCGCTGACTGAGATCGTGCGCACCCATCCTCCAGCTTCGCGTGGTGATCGAGCGAGACGCTTCGCCTTGCAGCGGGAAGCTATGAGTGGTGAATGTGCCACGCTAGAACGAGTCGGCAACCGGGTGGATCCCGCGAAACCACGCTCGCAGCCCTGGGCGTCAGTGTCTAGCTTTCCCTACCATGATGATCATCCGCTCAGCCGCCGCGCTGCTGGTCGCGGCGGCATCCGTCGCAATACCGAATCCGTCGCACGCGCGCACGCCGGCTGCCGCGCGCCGCTCGTTCTCCGAGCCCGACTACTCGCCGGATCGTCGCGAGATAGCCTTCGTGTCTGGCGGGGACATCTGGACCGTCCCAGCGGCCGGCGGCGAGGCGCACCTCCTCGTCTCCGACGCCGCGAACGAGCGCCGGCCGCTGTACTCGCCCGACGGCTCGCAGCTCGCATTCATGTCTTCCCGCAACGGCGGACAGAACATCTACGTGCTGGCGCTCGCGAGCGGCACGCTTCGCCGCATCACCTTTGACGACGGGATCGATCAGCTCGACTCGTGGTCGCACGACGGCAAGTGGCTCTACTTCTCGGCCACTGCCAGCGACATCTCGGGGATGAGCGATGTCATGCGCGTGAGCGCGGAGGGTGGCACCCCCGTGTCGGTGGCGGCGGATCGATATGCGGCCGAGTACTGGGCGGCCGCCGGCCCGGATGACGGTACGATCGCGATCACGGCGCGCGGCCTCTCCGCGTCGCAATGGTGGAGGAAGGGTCACAGCCACATCGATGAGAGCGAGATCTGGCTCGTGCACGGCGTCGCGACCGGTTTGCGCGGCGCGCCCAAGTACGAGCAGATGACGGGGCCGGGGGCGAAGAGCGAGTGGCCGATGTGGTCGCCGGATGGAAAAACGCTCTACTTCGTGAGCGATCGAAGCGGCGCGCCGAATCTCTGGACGCGTCCGTCGTCCGGCGGCGGAGCGCGCCAGCTGACGAAGTTCACCGACGGTCGCGTACTGTGGCCCACCATCGCGTACGATGGAATGGGCATCGTCTTCGAGCGTGACTTCGGCATCTGGAGTTACGACGTCGCCGGCGGCACCGCCAAACCCGTCGCGATCGAGCTTCGGGGCTCGGCCTCGGGCGCGCTCGTCGAGCATCGCACGTTGACGAACGGTCTGCAGGAGCTCGCACTGTCCCCCGACGGCAAGAAGATCGCGTTCACGGTGCGCGGGAGGATCTTTGCCGCGTCGAGCAAGGACGGCGGAAATGCGCAGCGCGTGTCCGGCGCGGGACTCGTCGAACAACAGCCGGCGTGGGCGCCCGACAGCCGGCGCCTCGCGTTCAGCGATGATCGCGAGGGACGCTACCATCTCTACCTGTACGACTTCGTGTCGCACGAGGAGCGGCGCCTCACCGCCGGCCCCGACAACGACATCACTCCTGTCTGGTCCCCGGACGGGAAGTCGCTCGCCTACGTGCGAGGCGGCAACGAGCTGCACGTGCTGTCGGTCGATCCGAAGTCGGCGAAAACAGATGCCCCCCCACACGACCGCACCGTGGCATTCACGCGCCTCGATCGCGCACCCTTTCTCAGCGAGCGCTCGATCGTCTGGTCGCCAGACAGCAAGTGGATCGCCTACGCCGCGAGCGAAGGGAGCAAGCTGTTCGCCAACGCGTACATCGTGAGCGCGTCCGGAGGAGACGCGCACTCAGTCAGCTTCCTGTCCAATACCAACGCGGACGCACTCGGCTGGAGTCCCGACGGCACTTTCCTCCTCCTCGTCTCGTCGCAGCGCACGGAGCCTGGCGTGCTGGCGCGCGTGGATCTCGTGCCGCGCACGCCGCGCTTTCGCGAGGATCAATTCCGCGATCTCTTCAACACCGATGCTCCTGCGTCGACGCCGCCGCAGCGCGCGCAGCCCTCGCCCGCGCCGGCGCGCGAGAATCACGATCGTGCACCGGCGCCGCGCGATACCACCGCGAAGCACGACAGCGCGGCTTCGCCGGGCGCCGACAGCAGCTCTCGCGTCGCGGATTCGACTCATCGCGACGCCGTGCGCCACACGCCGGTTGTGTTCGAGGGGCTTCGCTCGCGCCTCTCCTTCCTGCCCATCGGGCTCGACGTCGTCAGCCAGGCGGTCGCACCCGATGGAAAGGAGATCTACTACATCGAGTCGGGGCGCGTCAGCGCAATCGATGTTGGCAGCCGCGCCGTACGCTCCGTCCAGGTGAACGCGGAGATGGATGTCGACTTCGCCGTGGATCGTGGCGAGCTGTTCACGCTCATCTGGCGCGAGCTGCGCGACAATTTTTTCGATGAGAAGATGAATGGCGTCGACTGGAGCGCGGTGCGCGAGCAGTACGCTCCGCTCGCGCAGGGCGCGCAGACGCCCGACGAATTCGCTCGACTCATGAACGAGATGGTGGGCGAGCTCAACTCCTCGCACTCGGGCGTGCGCGCGGCCTCGAGCGGCGCGCCGTTCACCGGCCGCTTGGGCGTCCGGTTCGATGGCAACGAGTACGAGCGAGGCGGCAGGCTCCGCGTGTCCGAGATCATCCCGCTTGGTCCTGCCGCGCTCTCCGGGAAGATCGCCACGGGCGATTTCATCGTCGCAGTCGATGGAGTACCGATCACCGCGCGCACGAACATCGACGCGCTGCTCGCCTACAGGATCGGCAAACAAACCGCGCTCGGTGTCGCCTCGGCGGCCGATGCGAAGCCGCGCACCGTCACGGTGCTGCCCGTCAGTACCAACATCGAGAAGGGGCTGCTGTATCGCGCCTGGGTGGAGCAGTCGCGTGCCTACGTCGCGCGCGTGAGCGGCGGTCGCCTCGGCTACGTCCACATGCCCGACATGAGCGAGGAATCGCTCCAGCGCCTCTACGCCGACCTCGATGCGCAGAACCAGGCAAACGATGGAGTCGTCATCGACATTCGGAACAACAATGGCGGCTTCGTGAACGCGTACGCGCTCGACGTGCTCACCCGCGCGCCCTATCTCACCATGCAGATACGCGGCATGTCGACCGCGCCGGCGCGAACGCTGCTGGGCCAGCGTGCGCTCGAGCTCCCGACGGTGCTCGTGACGAACATGCACTCGCTGAGCGATGCCGAGGACTTCTCCGAAGGCTATCGGACCATGAAGCTCGGGAAGATCGTCGGTGAGCCAACCGCGGGGTGGATCATCTACACCTCCAACGACGTGCTCTTCGATGGCTCCTCGGTTCGCATCCCCTTCGTGCGCATCCGCGGCGCGGACAACAAGGACATGGAGATGCATCCGCGACCGGTGGACGTTGCGGTGACGCGGGCGATGGGTGAGAGCTACGCGGGACGCGACTCGCAGCTCGACGCCGCCGTGAAGACGCTGCTCGACCAGATCGGACCGACGCGCAAGGCCGTCACTGCGCGCTAGCCACCGGCGAGGAAGAGCCGGGTGAGCACCGCTCGGCGCACGAGCGAAATTGCTCGCCACCTCTTCGCCATTGGCGAAGGGCGGCTCCAGATCGGGCGAGGTGTGCGAACGGCGTTCGCGCTGATCGTTCCCGTGGTCGTCGGCGATCTGCTCGCGCAACCACTCCTCTCGTGGGCCGCGCTCGGCGGATGGCTCGGCTCGCTCGCCGACAAGGGCGGCTCCTATCGCACTCGGGCAGCGACAATGAGCGTGTTCGCGATTCTCGGCTCGGCGTGCGTGTTCGCGGGCACGGATACCGCGGGCTCCGCGCCGCTCGCGGTCGTGTCGATGCTCGTAGTGGGCATCCTCGGTGGACTTGCGCGCGTGTACGGCGATGAGGGCTCAACCGTCGGGTTGTTCATCGCGGTGATCTATGCGGTGGCAGTCGGTTCGCCCTCCGCGGTGCGGCACGCGCCGCTCCTTCGCGCCGAGATGTTCGCTGGCGGTGCGGCGTGGGCGATGGTTCTGTCGCTTCTCTTGTGGCCCCTGCACCCGTTTCGCCCCGCACGTCGCGCGGTCGCGGAGAGCTACCGCGTCTTGGCGGAGCTCGCGCTCGCGCTTGCGAGCGTGTCGAGGGCGCTCGGTGACCAGAGCGCCGGCGCGACGCGCGATCGTGCCCGCGCGCTGCACGCGATCGTTCGCAGCTCGCTCGAGAACGCACGCGTCGTGCTCGTGGACGTACGCCGGCCGAGGCAGGGACGGAGCCCGCGTGGCGAGCAACTGCTCGTGCTCACCGAGGGTGCCGAGCAGTTGTTTGGCACCCTCGTCGCCATCGAGGCAGAGCTGGAGGCCGCGCACGAACGCGGCGCGTCTGCGGGCGACGAGGAATTCGCCAGAGCCTTCGAGGCCCTCGCGGCCACGTTTGCGCAGCTCGCGAACGCGGTCGACGATACTGTCGACGTTCGGCCTCCTGCGCGCGTCGAGCCGCAGCTGGCCGCCGATCTCTCCGCGGGCACGGAGTGGCCGAACTTGCATCTGCGCGCGGCGGCGACGCTGTTGTCGCGACTGTCGAGCGACGTGCGCATCC
>DATHJR010000097.1:0-3338 GCA_035286525.1 Gemmatimonadaceae bacterium
CTCGGCGATGCGCACCCGGCTCGCGTGCCGCGAGAGCGCGAGTAGCGCGTTTCGGTACGGCGTGTACCGTGGGACGGTGAGCAGCGCATAACGACGGTCGAGCCACTCCACGCGATGCATCGCGCGCAGTGCGCTGTCGCCTTCGGGGACGCCCTGCGCGAGCGAGTCGCTCCATCCAGCGACCACCATGTACCGCGGTATCGCGTCCGGCTCGTACGCGGACGACGTTCCGAGCCCGATCAGCGTGGCGTACACCGCCTTGATTCCGTACTCCCCGGACAGCGCGAACCGTCGCTCCCACTTTCGCAGCATGCCCGGGCCCGTGAGCGGCACATCCGTCCACAGATGCCCGAGCGCGTGCGCGAATCCGAACTCGTACCATCCCTTCTCGACGATCAGCTTCGCGTACGCATCCGCGACATCGGCGGCGTACTTCTCCTCCGCCGCGCCGCCGCTCGGGCGATCGAGCTCGGACAGTCGGCCGATCGTATTCTCGTACAGACCCTTGATCCCGTACTCGAGCGCGGTGCTCAGACCGATGACGCCAAGCATGACGTGATCGCCGATGCTCGTCGGATATCGCTCGTGGCTCGCCTTCCAGGTTGCCGAATAGCCGCGCCAAAACGTGCCCACGGACGCCACATAGGGGAATCCGCTCGGCGGCTTTCCGTCCCGCAGCCAGCGCGCATACGCCTCGCTGCTGTAGACCAGATCCCACTCCGGGTGCGTGAGGTACTCATCGCCTTCCGCCCTCGCGTATCCGTGCACGGAGTCGAGCGTCACGCGTACCTCGGCCGGCAGGAAGCCTGGCATGCGACTCGGAGACACGTCGGGCGCACGGCCTGCGGCATCGGGACGATAGAGATCCCAGAGCGTATTCGTGAACTTGTTCGTCGGATCGACGCGACTCTTGAGCGCGAAGAGATCCGTCGCGTGGGGATAGGCTCGCGCGAACTGCGCTCGCGTCGCGTGCGGTTGGTACGGGAGATAGTAGCGGCCGCCGAAGTGGATGGCGGCGTCTATGAGCTCACGCGTCCAGCGCCCGACCTCGCGCTGCGATGCGGGATCGGTGTGCTGCTTGTAGTACAGCACGTAGGCGAACACCTCGGTGGGCGCCCAGGCCAGGTACGCGCCTGGGTCCGGAAGGGCATGCCGAATCGAGACATTCACGACGTTCACGTGGTGCGCGCGAAGGATCTGTCCCATGCGCGGCACGAACGACGGCAGGCTGTCCGCCGGGACGAAGTACTCCTGGAGCACGTACGTGGCTGCCGTTCGGGAAGACGGCTCGAGCTCGCTCACATCGTAGCTCGCCTCGTAGTTGCGCCATGTGACCGGATGGCCGCGGAAAATCCACGGATCGATGATGTGTTGGCGAGTCCAGCTTCCGAGGCGGCCGCTGCTGATGATCGAGTACGCCGCGCGATGCGCCCGGCTGGCCTGGTCCGACGGCTGAAGGTGGTCGGTGATCGTGAGTGCGTCCGAGGTCCGCGCGTAGGACACCGCGTGCACCCGCTCGTACGCCGGCGGATAGATATCGGCATTGTGGAACACGACGTTCGAGTCGGGCTGGATCTCGTGGCGGAAGTAGCCGAGGTAGTCGGTGATGCGAAGCCTGCGGTCGAGCCGCTTCACGTGCGTGTCGGCCGCGAGATCGAGCGTGACATCGGCGATCACACCCAGTGCGCCGTATCCGCCCACTGCGCCAAAGAAAAGCTCCGGATGCTCGGTCGAGCTCGCGCGAACGATGCTTCCGTCCGCGAGCACGAGCGTGATGGCGCGCACCGAGCGGATGAGCGGGCCCTGACCGATGTAGCGACCGTGCGCGTTCACCGAGAGCGCGCCGCCCACGGTGAAGGTGTTGTACGTCTGCATGATCTTGACCGACAACCCTGCCGGGTCGATCGCTCTCTGGACGTCGCGCCAGCGCGTTCCCGAGTGGACGGTCACCATGCGCGCCGCGGTATCGAGGCTGACGACGCCGCTGAACTCACGGAGGTCGAGCTGAAGTCCATCGGGTGTGGCGGTCTGGCCGCCCATGCTGTAACGTCCGCCCCCAATGGAGATGGGACCCGGACTCGCGGCCACGATGCGAGCGATCTCCTCCACGGTCTTCGGTGTGACCGCCTGGCGCATGTTGACCGGATAGAGGGCAGTGACCTCCGTTACCGCAATCGTCGAGTCGGAGCGCGTGGATAGACGTATTTCGGGTGCCTTGGACAACCCGATCAGACTGACGCCGGCGGAAAACAGAAAGAGTGATGCGCCGGCGAAGAGCACGAAGCGGGCGAATCGGCGAGCTCGCGGCCAGCGCGAGCGCGGTGCGTGCGGCGAGGTGGCGCCACTGATCCGCTGCTTCTTTTTTCCCCTACCGGAGCGAAACCATGACATCGGATCGAGCCTTGCGCTGGAGCGCCTTTGGGTTTGCCGTCTTCTTCGCGCTCGTTGTCGCCCTGGGATACATACCACGGTTCAACGGCGGCATGTCACACGTGGAGATGAGCCAGGCGGGCGAGCACTCGATGCTCGGGCTCTACATGATCGGTGCGGCAGATGATGTCACGCACGGCCTCTCGGCACTAGTACTGCTCGCGGCCGCGCTGACCTCAGGCCGTGCGGCCCGGCTGAGTCTCACGGCATTCGGTTGGTACTACGCGTTCGACGCAGCGATCTATCTGGTATCGGGATTCATCCAGCATCACGCGGTCGGTTCGACGATCCTGCTCAATCTCCCGCACGTGATCATCAGCGCGATCATGCTGACGCTGGCCTATCGGGGGCGAGGGGAGATGGTGTAGCTAGGCCGGCTTCTCCGGCGACGTAGGACGGAGGCCTACAGAGGTCGTGCGGAAAGGGACATCGAAGCTGCGCGGAGTACCCGACTGATCCGTTTCGCCCGTGGTGGTATTCTGCCGCTCCACCACGAATGGCAAGAGCACGATCGATGATCGCTGAATTCGCATATACCGGCGATGCGGAGCCGCCGGACGCCGGAGGTCGGGGCCGATCGCAGACGCGCTGGGTCGTCGTCGCGATGGCGATCGGCGTCGCCATCGGCTTCTACTTCCCCGACGGTCCCAACACGGGCGCGTTTCACGCCACCGACCTGCAACTTTTCTCATCCGTTTTTCTGCGGATGATCAAGTCGCTCATTGCGCCGCTCGTGTTCGCCACACTCGTCGTTGGCATCGCCGGCCACGGCGATGACATGAAGCGGGTTGGAAAGCTCGCCCTTCGCTCGATTTTCTACTTCGAGATCGTCACGACGCTCGCACTCATAGTCGGCTTGACGATCGTGAACGTCGTCAAGCCGGGGCGTGGCGTGAATCTCGGTGTCG
>DATHJR010000098.1:0-25373 GCA_035286525.1 Gemmatimonadaceae bacterium
CAGAATGTTCTTCCCCTCGAAATTGCCGGCCACGCTCACGCCCCACAGGTCGCGCAGCGCCGCCGCGCCCGCGCCGAGCTGGGCGTCGAGCTCCGATGAGCCCCACACGTAGAACTTTCCCTCGTGACCCTCGCTGTCCGCGTCGAGCGATGAGTAGAATCCGCCATCGGGCGCTGCCATCTCGCGGAGCGCCCAGTCGAACGTCTCGCGCACGACACGCGCGATCTCCGTGTCGCGCGTGACCTGCCACAGGTGAACACCGAGCCGCGACAGCAGCGCGTTGTCGTACAGCATCTTCTCGAAGTGGGGCACGAGCCATCGGTCGTCCACCGCGTAGCGATGGAAGCCACCACCCACCTGATCGTAGATTCCGCCGCGCGCCATCTTCACGAACGAGTCGCGAACGATCGCGAGCTCCTGCGGCGCGCCGCTCCGCCTCCAGTGACGCAGCAGAAAATCCAGCGCCATCGTCTGCGGAAATTTCGGCGCGCCCTCGAAGCCGCCGTTGCGCGCATCGTAGCGCATCGCGATGCCGCGCGCGGCGGCGTCGAGCTGCGCCGGCGTGAGCTCGCCCGCGCTCACCGCCGCCTGCTGCGCGCCCGCGTACAGCTCGCGAACCCGCGCCGCCGTGTCGAGCACGTCACCGCGCCGCGTGCGATACGCATCCGCCACCGAGCGGAGCACGCGCACGAACGACGGCATCCCGTGGCGGTCCGAGGGCGGATAGTAGGTACCGCCGTGATACGGAACGCCCTCCGGCGTCAGGAACATCGTCATCGGCCATCCGCCCTGGCCCGTCATCGCCTGCACTGCGCTCATGTAGATCGAGTCGATGTCGGGGCGCTCCTCGCGGTCGACCTTGATGTTGACGAACAGGTCGTTCATCACCTTCGCCGTCGCCGGATCCTCGAACGATTCGTGCGCCATCACGTGGCACCAGTGACACGCCGCGTAGCCGATGCTCAGCAGAATCGGCTTGTCCTCGGCCCGCGCGCGCGCGAGCGCCGCCTCGCCCCATGGCTGCCAGTCGACGGGATTGTTCGCATGCTGCAGCAGGTACGGGCTCGTTTCGCCGGCCAGACCGTTCACGTCGCGTATCTCCGTCGCCCGGGGTGAGAACGAAAGCTACAATGCCCTTATCGTTCATCTCCATGCGAGCGACCCGATCCGGCGAGCGAGCGCGACGCGCTGCGTACGCGGTGCTGGCGCTCGCGGTCGGAGGACGGCTCATCGCGGCCGCGTTGGTGCCGCTCGCGCCGGACGAGACCTACTACTGGGAGTGGTCGCGCCGCCTGGCGGCGGGGTATCTCGATCATCCGCCCGTCATCGCGCTGGTGATACGCCTCGGCACGATGCTGTTCGGTGCGACGCCCCTTGGCGTGCGCATCGGCAGCGTGGTCGCGGGCGCGGTCGCGTCGGTCGTGCTCGTGCGGGTGGCGGGGAAGCTGGGCGACGAGGCCGCGATGCTGCGCGCCGCGGCAATGATCGCGTGCATGCCGCTCGCCCAGATCGGGCTCTCGCTCGCGACGCCGGACGCATCGCTCCTCCTGTTCTGGTCGCTCGCACTTGCGGCGCTCGTCGCGGTGCTGCGCCCGCAGACGTCGCCGCGCGCGCGTACGCTCGCGTGGGCGCTCACCGGGCTCGCGCTCGGGGCGGCGCTCTCGACGAAATACACCGCGCTGCTGCTCCTCGCGAGCGCCGGCATGGCTCTGATCGCACAGCCACCGCTGCGGCAGATCCTCGCGACGCGAGGACCGTACATCGCGCTCGCGATCGCGCTCCTCGTTTTCGCGCCGAATCTCGCCTGGAACGCGACGCACGAATGGACGTCGTTCGCCTATCAGCTCGCGCACGGACTCGCGGTGCACCGCGGCTCACCGCTCCGTCACGAGATGCAGCTTCTTGGCGGACAGATCGCGCTGGTCTCTCCGATCCTCCTCGCTGCCCTCGCGATTCCCGTGTACCGCGCCCTTAAGCACCGCGACGATCCCGTTCGCACCACGCTCGCCATCATCGCGGCCGTCACGTGGCTCGCGTTCGCACTGAGCGCGCTGCGCAGCGCCGTCGAGCCGAACTGGCAGGCGCCTGCGTATCTCTCCGCGATCGTGCTCGCCGCCTCGTATGAAGGCGGCGACCGGTGGCGACGGCTCGTGCGCAATGGGTGTGTGCTCGGCGGCGTCATGACTCTGCTCATCTACGCGCATTCGATCGTTCCCTTTGTGCCCCTCGACGCCGCGCACGACCCCACGGCTGCGGGTTTCGGCTGGGACGCGCTCGCCACGCACGTCGATGCCGTGCGACACGAGCCATACACGCGCACCACCACTCCAGCCGCGGCGTGGATCGGCGGCGAGCGCTATCAGGAAGCGTCCGAGCTCGCCTTCCACCTGCGGGATCATCCCGAAGCCGTCACGGTCGACGTGCACGGCCGCCCCAATCAGTACGACCTCTGGCCGCAGTTCTCGCAGCGCGCGCGCGCCGGCGACCGGCTCGTTCTCGTGCTCGGTCTCTACACGCTTCCCCACGATGACCAGGTGATCGCCGCGCTGAGGCCTCACTTCGACTCGGTTTCGCTGCGCGACGTCGTCGCGCTCCGGCGCGGCGCCGTGGTTCGCGCGTGGCGCCGCGTGTGGGTGCTCGATGGATGGCGCGGCAGCTGGCCGCGGACCGAGCTCGCCCGGTAGCGCCGCTTGCGATGCGCGCGCGCCTGACGCGAACTTCCGGGCTGCAATCTCTCCTCCCATTCCCGGACTCTGCATGCCGGCAACACTCGCCAGCGATCTCGCGCGCTACCTCGACGACAACGACCGTCGCATCCACGACGAGCTGTTCGATTTTCTGCGCATACCGAGCGTGAGTGCGCGGTCCGAGTACGACGAGGACATGCGGCGCGCAGCGAAGTGGGTCGCCGACAATCTCCGCACCGCCGGCCTCTCGGCCGAGATCATGCCAACCGGCGGCCATCCCGTCGTCCTCGGTGAATGGCGGAAGGCGCCCGCCGGAGCCCCGACGGTGCTGGTATACGGCCACTACGACGTGCAGCCCGCCGAGCCGCTGGATCTCTGGACCACTCCGCCATTCGAGCCCACGATGCGAAACGGACGCATCTACGCTCGCGGCTCCGTAGACGACAAGGGACAGCTGTTCTCGCACATGAAGGCGCTCGAAGCCCACATGGGTGCGCGCGGAAAGCTGCCGGTCAACATCGTCATGCTCGCCGAGGGTGAGGAGGAAGTCGGAAGCGACAATCTCGAGGCGTTCGTGACCGCGCAGGCGAAGCGCCTCGCCTGCGACTACGTCGTCGTCTCCGATTCCTCGATGTTCGCGCCCGGGCTCCCGTCCATCCTGTCATCGCTCCGTGGTCTCGCCTACTTCCAGATCGATCTCGAGGGTCCCACGAGCGATCTGCATTCCGGGAGCTACGGCGGCGCGGTCGTGAATCCCGCGATGGCGCTCGCCCGCATCCTCGCCACCTTCTTCGACGAGAAGGGCCGCATCGCGATTCCGGGTTTCTACGACAGCGTGCGGGAGTGGAGCCCGAAGTTGCGCGGCGCGATCGCCGCGCTCCCGTTCGACGAATCGAATTTCCGGAAGGAGGTCGGCGCCCCCGCGTTGGGCGGCGAAGCCGGCTACTCAACCCTCGAGCGGCTCTGGTCGCGCCCCACGTGCGAGGTGAACGGGCTGCTCAGCGGCTACACGGCCGAGGGCTCGAAGACGGTGCTTCCGTCGAAGGCGATGGCCAAGGTGAGCTGTCGGCTCGTTGCGGACCAGTCGCCGGCCGAGATCGAGAAGCTCGTGCGCGAGCACATCGCCCGCGTGACGCCGCCGGGCGTGAAGGTGAAGGTGCAGATGCTCCACGGCGGACAGCCATGGAGTGCGGAGCTCGAAGGGCCGCTCTACGACGCCGCGAAGCGCGCGCTGAATGCCGCGTTCGGGCGCGATCCCGTGATCATCGGCGAGGGAGGCTCGATCCCCGTCGTCAGCGACCTGCAGCGTGTACTCGGCGCTCCCGTACTGCTCGTGGGATTTGGGCTCCCCGGTGAGAACGCGCACGCACCCGACGAGTGGTTTCTCGACGAGAACTTTACGAAAGGGATTCGGGCAATGGCGTCGCTGTGGGACGAGATCGCCGCTGGTGCCAGTGCGCGCTGACCCGCGAATCTAGAATTTCCACTCGCGGATGAAGAACGCCCCGAACGTCGCCTCGGTCTTCACCGGCACATCGGAGGAGAGCGTCGGCTGGTTGACGAGATAGCGCGAGTCGATGCTGGCCTCGATGCGATAGCCTTTCGAGAGCCGGCGCTGTACGACGAAACCCGGCGTCGTCTGCGCGCGGATCTGCGTCGCAATGTACGTCTGGCGGTCGACGTATTTTCCTGCCTCGATCTGGGTACCCGCGAGCACGGTTTGCACGCCACTGAGCGAGAGCCCCTGCTCGGGCACATCCGCCGGCGTGATCGTGAAGACGTCCGCGCCAAGCGACCGCGCCGCCGTGGCCGCGAACTGTCGTGTCATGACCCCGAGCGCCGTCGCCGTGAGCTGTCGCGTCGCCAGCGCTGCCGCGCTGCCGACCAGGGTGCCGTTCCCCGATCCGCCTCCCGACACACCCGAGTTTCCGGAGGAGCTCAGCAGCGACGTGGACGACTGCCCGAACGCGAGATAGCTCAGCAAATCCGATTGTGACAGCGGCGGCTGCGCGTCGCTCGTCAGCAGAATGACGGGCCTTCGCGCAGTTCCGTTGATCGCGATGTTGATGTTGAGCGCCGGACGGCCGGCGGGCTGGATCGTGTACTGCGCACCGAGCTGCAACAACGGATTCAAGTCCTGTCCGCCGGTGAAGATGGCCGACCCGTGCGAGAGCACGAACCGCCGCCCGAGAAACGCGTACTCGCCGCGCTCGGTGTTCACCACGCCATCGAGTGACACTCCCTCATCTTCCTTGTTCTTCAGGATGGTGAGCGGCCCCTGCGTGTAAAACTCGATGTTCGCATCGGGCGAGCGCGCCCACGTGTCGCGTGCGACGCTGAGCTTCACGTCGATCGTCATGTTTTCGAGAAGCGGCGATTCCGTGTTGACGATCTTCTGCATCCGCACATCGGATGTGTCCACGACGCTGAGCACCGCCGGATCATCGACGTCCACCTGGCGGGGACCATTGCCGTTCGGGATGTAGACGGTGCCGTGCACGATGCGCGCTCTGCCCGAGACTGAGACGCCATCAAACGGCCCCTTCATCGCGACGGTAGCGTTGGCGTGAAGTTCGCCAATGTCGTTGTCGAGAACCGTCGCATCCGTTGCGGAGAACTTGATGTCGAAGGTCGGATTCTTCGCGTCCGCGATGCCGATCTTCCCGCTCATGTTGAGCACGCCCTCGCCGGACTTCCCGCCGATCGTGTCGATGACGATCTCGTTGCCGGTCATGTGCACCAACCCGCCGATGTCCTTCATGGTCACACCGAGCGGCTCGAGCTTGAAGGTCGCGAAGTCGACGCCGAGTTGTCCGAGCACCAGCGGTTTCGTTCCGGTGCCGCGTGCCGCGACCGCACCCACGATGCGCCCATGCACGTTGGACACGATGTCGGTGAAGCGCGGCAGCGCATCGAGCGGCAGCGAGTCGGCGACAAAGTCGGCCTTGAGCGGGCCATCGAGCACGCGCGAGCCCGTCACTCCCTCGAGCGCCAGATTGACCGGGGCATCCACATCGAGTCGCGCGAGCGACGGTCCACCGTTGCGTATCAGTTCGGCATGGGACACCAGCTTCTCATCCGCGTACTGGAAGCCAGTGCGCAGGTCGGGAAGCGGCGCGCTCCGGTACGATGCGCCCATCACGCTGAAGGCGCCGCGGATCGCGGGTGCCCGGCGCGTTCCCGCGATGCTGGCCTTGAAGTCGATGAGGCCAGTGGCGGCGAGGTCGCTCTCTGCGAGTCCCACGAGACTCGCCACCTCCAGCCCGCTGAGATCGACCACCATCTTCATCGGACCCTCCGCCGGGAGATCTCCGTTCGCGTAGATGCGCCCGTTCGTGCGGTTGCGCAGGTCGAGATCGTGCACGCGTATGCCGTGCTTGCCCCACTGCACGAGTCCGGGCACCGCCGCAACCCACAGCGCGCTGTCGAGCTGTAGCGACAACGAACGCCACATTACCTGGCTGCTGTCGAGACTCAGCAGGATGTCGGCGCCGGCACGATACACGTAGCCGGAATCCTGGTACACCGCGAGCTCGATCGTGCCCGAGGGCTCCGCGTACGTCGCCTGAATGGTCGCCGAATCGAGCGCGAAGCCGCTTGCCGACAGCGAATCCATCGAGCCGCCGACGATGTACTTCATGTGTGGCGTGCCGCCGTTGATCACCGCGTACTCGACCATTGCGCGATGCAGGCCGCTGCCGCGCGCGATGATGTTCTCCGCCCCCAACCTTCCGCGCACGTTGAAGTCGCTCATGGTGCCGCGGATGATCCCGGCCGTGCGGAGCGCACCGTCCACGGAGTCGCGGTGCAGCGCCCGCAGCGAGTCGAGCTTGATCTGCGGCTGTGCGCGTCCCGTCGCCTTGTACGCGACTTCGTTGCGATTCGCCTGGCGCGCCGAGTCGGCCTTCGCACGCGCGATCGCCGCGGCGATGATGGCGGGTCGCTGGCGCACGACGCCGCTGTCCGGACTCGCGAGCCAGCGCCGCAGGGCGGCCAGCGTGTCCACCACCACGGTGTAGCGCAGTTCGCCCGTTCGTCCCGGTGCCGTCCCCAGCTTGCCGTCCACGAACAACTGCGCGAACGGCGTGTGCACCGTGACCGAATCCATCGTCACGATGCCGTCCGCAACAGCAACGCGGATGTTCGCCGAGTCCACGGCGAGGCTGTCGACGGCGGAGTGCAGCACGTTCGCCGCGAGCGACGCCCGCATCGTCTTGGGGTCGAAGCCGCGGCCCTTCACGGCCAGTGCCGCCGTCAGCGATGTCACCGGCCCGCGCGACACGACGCTGCGCAGATTGAACAGCCGCAGATGCGTCTCGAGATCGTAGCCCTTCTCGGCGCTGGCGAGATCGAGCCGGCCGTTGGTCTCCAGCTCGCCGCCATCGGGAAGGCGGAGGTCGGCCGCGAGATCGAGCGCGCGCATCGAGCCGCCGAGGTGCGCGGTGCCGCTCGCGACGCCGCGCAGCCCGAGGGCGGGCGCGAACTTTCCGGCCGTGATGAGCGAGATCGGATCGAAGCGCATGTCGGCCGTGACGCCGTCCTTTCCGCCATTCACCGCTTCGCCGTTGGCCACCATCCGTGTCAGCTCGTGTCCCTCGTGGTGCTCGAGGTCCGCCTTCGCGGTCATTCGGCCTGCGAGCGCGCCGTCGAGCGCCACCGTACCCGTGAGCACGCCGCCAACGGGCAGCGTGGGATCGTAAATGCGCGCGAGCTCCATTTGGAGCGGCGTGATCGTGACGCGAAGGTTCTTCGCGGTGAAGCCACGGCGTCCCGAGCCAGCGACCCCCACCACGAGCACGCGGCTCGTCCCTGAGCGCCGTTCGGCGAAGGCGACATCCGCGTCGATGTTCATCGCGGCGGTCGTTCCCGCGAGCGTTGCGCGACCGGTGACGGTGCCGCGACGCGGGATCTTCACCGTGGGCACGAGCTGCTCGATCGTGCGCGTATCGATCGACTTGAAGGCGAGCCGCGTGTCGTGCAGGCGGAGCTCGTCGGACCGCTGGCCAACGCCGAGCCCGAGCTGGCCGCGCATCGTCCCGCCGTCAACGGCGAGATCGACGTTGCGCGCAACGTAATCGCTCTCGCCCGTGTGCCGCATCGCCGCCGTGAGATCCACGGATCCGCTGCCGTTCGCGGGCATCCGCGGATACGCGAAGCGAAGATCGGTGAGCGCGAGCGGGGCCGCGCGCAGGTTCGCGTCCAGATCGCCAGACGTCATCATGTACCGGCCGTCGCCGTGCAGCTGGGTGTACGGGAGCGAAACCGTGAGGCCGTGAAACCAGAGCGAGTCCGTTGCCAGGTAGATCGTGCCGTGCGCATTTCGCACGTCGGCGGCCGGCGGATTGAAGATCGATGCGCGCGTCGCGAGCGAGCCCACCTGAAACACGCGCGTGGTGCTGTCCGGATCGGAGAAGCGTACGTGCGGAAGTGCGGCCTGGAGGCTGTCGAACACCATCACGCTCTGATAGCCACCGGGCACCGCGATCACGTTCTGCCGCGCGTTGCCCGCGACCGCCAGGCGCACGAGGCTGTCGCGCCCCGCCTTCGTCAGCGAGTCTCCCGGCGTCCACGGCGTCCGCACGACAACGCGCCCGTCCGTCACGCGCACGTTGCGCATCGTGACCCAGGAGCCGAAGCCTCGCGTCGTGTCCTTTGCGCCCGGCGGGGGAGCAAAGAGCGTCGTGAAATTCCACTCGCCCCCCGGCTTTCTGTCGATCACCACCGACGGCCTCGTGATGCCGAGCGCATCGATGACGATGTGCTTCGACAGAAAATTCACGAGTGAGAACCGCGCCTGCACGAGCGGCGACGCGAAGAACGGCGCGCCCGCGCTGTCGGTGATGGAGACGTCCCGGAGCGTGATTCCGTGCAGGAGATTCCCGTCCACGCGACCGATGCGCGACACGCCGTGGACGCTCTTGTTCATCGCGCTCACCGCGATCAGTCGCACGCGCTCGCGACCGATGTCAGTGTTCGTGAGTCCCATGATCGCACCGGCTGCGAGCAGCACGACGGCCGCGATCGTGATTCCGCCGATCTTCAGGATCTTCCACATCAGAAGGCCTGCCCGATCGAGAGATGGAGCGCGAAGTGATTCAGCAGCTTGGAGAGTCCGCTGCCGTCCTCCACAGGATTGTAGTCTCGCTGCGAGTGGAGTTCCACCAGACGATGCGATCCGTCCGCTCCGGTCACCTCCGTTATCACCGTGAGCTGGTCCGTTACTGACGGTCTGAACCCCAGATCCACGCGAATCGGCCCGACCGGCGAAAGATATCGAACGCCGAACCCCGGCGTCACGGCCGCCTTTCCCGTGGTGAAAGCCGATGAGCCGGACCCCACGAATCCGGCATCGAGGAAGACCGCGCCCTGCAGGCTCTTCATGAGAAACGGAAATCGATATTCGACGCTTCCCTCGATCAGTGACGTGCCGCCCGTGGGGAGTGACGTAAAGTCGCTCGAGTGAACCTGTGATGAATCGGTATGACCGTTCGGATCACACGACCCATCGGCAATCGAGGCGTTCGTGCAGCCCGCGTCCCGAATGAGCCTCGCCGGATCGATCGTGAGAATGCGCGGCCCGAGCTGATTCTCGCCGTAGCCCCGCACCGAGTTCGCGCCGCCCGCGTAGAAGCGTTTGCGCGGATGCAGGATGTCGTCGAGGCCCAAGCCGCTCGTGGTGCTGCTGGACGACGTCGCCCGCACCCACCCGGCGCGCAAGTGTCCGGCAAGCACGGCCTTGCCGACCTGCCGGTACATCGCCGCTTCTCCGGACGCTCGATTGTAGCGGAAGTCCGAGAGCGTGAGCCTCGAGGCGTGCTCGTAATCCGCCCGCGCCGTATAGCCCTCGGTCGGGTTGAACTGGTCGTCCGTGCGCTCCATGTAGTAGTCGAGCGAGACGGGCGACAGGGTATTGCGGTTGCGAAGGAGGCCGATCGTGTTCTGCTCGCATACGCCGTAGTTCACGCAGAAGTACACATCGCCCGCCTGGACCTGCGTGAGCTCATAGCGATACACGAGACTGAGCGGCGTCCGCGGCGCAAGAGCGCGTGTGAACGAGATGCTCGCGCCGTAACCCTTGTCGACAAAGATTCCGGGCGCGCTGCTGCGATGCGAGAATACGCCCAGGCCGACCGTGTTGCGCGGATCGCCGAACCATCGCTCCGTGAGGTCGATGCTCGCCTGGTACGTGGGCTTCAGATACGTGCGCGAAGAGTCGCCGGGAAGCCCGTTGTCGGCGAGCACGTCCCGGAATATCCCCGTGCCATTGAGCGCCGGCGCGAGCAGATTCGAGACGACGAGATGCATGTCGAGGCGCCGCGCATTCCCGAGGAAGCTGTAATTCGTGAACGTTCCCTCGGTTTGTATGAAGTCGATCGTGTTGAAGCCCGCGCTCAGCTTCACGGCGTGCAACCGCGACTCGTTGACGTTGATGTCGATGAGCTTGGCGCTGTCTCCTCGCGGCGGAAGCACGATCGTCGCACGGCGAAACAGATTCGAGTTGTAGAGCGCCCGCTGGCTCTCGATGACGTCGTCGCGCTTGTAGATGTTCCCCGGCTTGAGGGTGATCATCTTCTGGACGATGTCGGGCGAAAGAATCGAGTCGCCGTGCACGGTCACCGATTCCACCGTCGCCACCCACCGCGGATTCACCCGGATCGTCACCTCGGCGGTCCGCGCGCTGTCCTGCACCTGGATCGTATCCACGATCAGCGCATCGGCGTATCCCTTGTCCCACAGCGCATCGCGCAGCCGTACGTGGGTGGTGTCGAGATCGACCAGGCTGAGCGGCTTGCCGGAATCCAGCAGCACCGCATGCGACAGCGTCGATTTCGACAACAGCGATTCGGGGTTCTGCACCGCGAGCGACCGCACGATGATGGGCTTTCCCTCCGTCACCTTGAACGTCACGCGCACGCGATTGGTGTGACTTTTCGCGCGTGTGACGGCGGTGTCGACCTCGGTCTCGCGATAGCCGCGCTTGTAGTAGTACACCTTGATGCGCACGACATCACGCGCGAGCTCCACGTGGTCGAGCGTGCGCGTGTCGTACACGAGATGCGATTGCGTGAGGAGGCAGAACGGTGCGAGGAGCACGCTCTTGCACTTCGATGCCCTCGTCGCGAGCCCGACCGCCAGGTCGGCCTCGTCGATCGCCTTCGTCACCCCGACGAAGGTGATCTGCTCCACGACGGGGTGCGTTCGCTCGTCCGGGGGCGTGGACTGTGCGCGGACGTCCCGCGCACACAACAGCGCGGGAATGGCGAACACGAGACGAAAGTGCGCGCGCCAGGCGGTTACGGAACGGCCCATAGGGGCCCTCTAATGCAATCGGCAGGCCGGGCGCATTCCCCGGCCGACCCTACAGCCCCGCGAGCAGAGTGTCGTTGTTTGCGGTGTTCTGGATTCGCTTGATCAACCACTCCATTCCGGCCTGCGGCGGCATCTGCTGCAGCCCGCGGCGGAGAGTGAAGATCGCGTCGATCTGATCCGGGCGAAAGAGCTTGTCCTCGCGGCGCGTGCCGCTCGTCGCTACATCGATCGCCGGAAAGACACGCTTCTCGGCCAACCCGCGATCGAGCTTGATCTCGCTGTTTCCCGTGCCCTTGAACTCCTCGAAGATCACGTCGTCCATTCGCGATCCCGTTTCGACGAGTGCCGTCGCGATAATGGTGAGCGACCCGCCGCCGTGCTGGGGCGCCACCGAGCGCGCCGAACCGAAGAACGCCTTGGGCTTCGCCATCGCCGTCGCATCGAGACCACCGCTCAACGTGCGCCCGGTGCCGCGCTCCGCCGTGTTGTGTGCGCGCGCGAGACGCGTGATCGAGTCGAGCACGATGACGACATCCTTGCCCTGCTCGACGAGCCGGCGCGCGCGCTCGAGCGTCATGTCCGCGACATCGACGTGTCGTTCCGCCGGCTGGTCGAAGCTCGAGGCGACGACTTCGCCACGTCCCCATTCGATCATCTCGCTCACTTCCTCGGGACGCTCATCGACGAGAAGCACAAGCAACGTCGCCTCAGGATGATTGATCGCGATCCCCTCGGTGATCGCCTGCAGCAACATCGTCTTTCCGGCGCGGGCCGGCGCCACGATCAGGGCGCGCTGGCCGTAGCCGATCGGCGCGATCAGATCGATCGCCCGGCGCGTGAGCTCCGGGCCGACCTTCGCCGACTGTCCCGTCTCGAGCACGAGCTTGCGCTCGGGATAGGATGCGGTGAGCGAGCTGAAGTCCGGGCGACGGAGGGCACTGGTGGGGTCGCCGCCGTTCACGGCGGTCACTTCCGCCACCGCGAGCCGGCCGCGCTGGTCCCGGCCCGTGGTCGCCTCGACCAGGTCGCCGCGCCGAAGCGCGAACTGACGCACGATCTGCGACGGGACGAACGCATCGTTCGGCGAGGGGAGGTAGCTCTCTTCCGGGCGGCGAACGAACCCGCCATCGCGGGCCGAATCGAACCATCCAGTGGTGGTGCCGTCGGCAACGAGCACGGACACCGGCGCGTTCGCGTGCTGATCGGGACGTGGGCCATTGCGCTGGCGACCGCGGCGACCTCGCCGGCCATTGGCATTGGCGTTATTGCCGATGTCGCGATTTCCGTTGTCCCGATTCCCGTTGTCGCGACCGCCGCCTTGCTCGCGATTGCCGCGGTTGTCCTCGCGCTCGCGATTGCTCTGGCTGTTTCGGTTGTTGTTGTACCGCGGCTCGCTGCCGCGATCGCCGCGATCGTTCTGCGGAGGCGAATTGTATGGAGGCTGTTGCGGCTGCGGAGGGGCGGGAATCCCGGCATCGCCGCCATCCGAAGGCGGAGCCGGCCTGCTCTCCGGTAGCGCGGTGTCGCTTGGCGCCGGCAGGGATGAGTCATCGCGATATGGGCTGGACTCAGTGCTCGAGTCGAGCGGCGGGCGGCCTGGCGGACGGTGTCCGCGACCGCGCCGGGTCGGGCGTCGACGTTCGTTCATGCTGCGAAAGGTGTCATGAGGTGAAGGCGTACACGCGTGACGAGACCCGAATATTGGGCGACGAAACGTTGGTTGAGCGATAACGCTGGAGTTGGCGCCGCCCTGTGCGGCGCACGATGTCATCCCGATCCGGCCGCGGATACATCACGCGAGCCGCTATTCGATGCACGTACACCACGATCAGCTAATCGTGCAGCGAGCCGCTGACGGTTACCGCCAGGTAGCGCGCTCCGCATCGTGGTACGCGGGCATTGCCAAAGTATTTTGTGGCCACCGTCGGCGTGCCGACGATGCAACGAGTATCACCTGATTGGGGCGAATGCGCAACCCTCTCCTTCGTTCCGGCGCCCGGAGGCGCCCCCGGCGTGAGGGCTTCAGGCGAGTTGGCGTAGCACCACGAAGGGTAGACCCTACGCGTCTCCGCCATCCACCCCGCACGTCATTTCGGGAACATCGTGTCGTTTACCTTGCTATCCATCTCTCGGACCAGCGTGATCAACCGCCGCACCAGCCCCGTCATTCGATCCACCGCCGCCACGTGCTCCGGGTCCAGCGTCGTCTCCATCGCGAGCAACTGTGCCTCGGCCAAGAGTGCCGCCAGGGGGTTGTTCAACGAATGCTGCACGAGCGCGGTAATCCGCTGTACGTCGTCGCGGCGCTGCTCGTTCTGTGAAACTGACGAATCGTTCGATGCTTCAGTCACGGCCGACGCCCCTCCCGCCGAGACGGTAAATTTCGCCAGTAATGAGCCCTCTATCGATGGATCCCTCCGCGGCGGTCGCGGCCGCCGTCTCAACATACCACGACACCAGCGACTACGGTGTTCTGCTCGAACGATTGCTGGCGATTGCGGACGTCACCGAGCCTGACGCGCTTGCCGCCGCCGCCGAGCCCTACCTCGCGATTCCGGAGGTTTCGGGGCCGCTCTACGAGCGAATCGTGGCCGCGCGTCCGAACGATTCACGGGCGTTGGTCATCCTCGCGAATTCGTATTGGCTCACGGGGCGCGGGCCCGAGGCAACAGGGGAGCTTGCGGCGCGCGCGCTCGCGGCTGATCCGCTCAACCGAGGTGCCTGGCATCTGTGGGCACTCACGGAGGGGGTACCGCGCGAGCGAATGATGCGATGGAAGCAGGTGGTGGAGCGTTTCCCCGAGGACGATCTCGCGCGCGCGAGCCTCGCCGACAACGCGACGGGACTGGCATCGGGGGAGCGCGATCGGGAGGCGCTACAGCTCGCGATTCGAAGCTACGAGGTGCTGCGGCGCAAGGCGACGGATCCGACGCAGCGCGCCGCGGTGGAGCGGGCCCTGGCGACGCTGCGGAGCTGGACGCTGTAGCAGATTGACTCGAGCTACGCTCGTACGTCGGCCGCGCGGAGCGTGAGCTGACGCGCGAGATCGACCAGGTCGCGGAGATCGAAGGGTTTGCCGAGGGATGCACAGCCGCAGGCGGCAATCAGCTCGTGGGCGCGCTCGCTTCCATCGCCCGTGGTGATGATCGTGCGCTGACGCAGATGCGGTTGCACGGAGGCCGCGATCTCGAACAGCTCATCGCCTCCCATCTCCGGCATGCGGAGGTCGACCACGAGGCAGTCGAAATGCTCGTGATGCAGCAGATGCACCGCATCCTCGGCCGACTCGACCGATCGCACATCGAAGCCTGCGCGCGCGAAGCAACGCTCCAACGCCCGGCATATCGAATGCTCGTCGTCGACCACCAGAATGCGTGTCGCCCGCGGATCGTCACTCATTCAGCGCGCTCTCCCGATCACCGAACACATCCCCTGGCCGGCATACGAGCGCGGCCATTCGCAGTGAGAATTCTTCCATCGTGAACGCCGACCGCATGGTCGAGGGACTCATCCCCGTAGCCGTGCGGACCTGCCGCGCAAAGACGCGGATCGAGCTGTAGCCGAGCTTTTTCGCGATGTCCTCGAGCAGAAATCCCGGATCGCCCATGTAGTGCTTCGCCCGCGTGAGCCGGGCGACGAGGATCGTCGTGCGGGCGGACGCCAGGCCACATCGTTCGAACCATCGATCCAGACTGCGTCTCGTCATCCCCGACATCCGCGCGAGCTCCTCGACATCGAGGAACTCCTGCGGCGCTTCGAAGAGCCGAGTGATCGCCTGCACGAACAACGCTGGCGCGCCGTGCAGATGCGGGAGCACGTGCCGTAGAACCGAGTCACTCAGCCGAGTTGCGGGCAGCTGGTGGAGCAGCTGACGAAAGCGTCGGGGCTCGTCGTCGAAGCCGCGAAGAATGACGTGCTGAACGCCAAGCTTTGCGAGCATGACCGTCGCCTGCATCGAATCCGCCGCGAGCGTGGTGTAGATGACCACCGGCAGTGTGGGATGCCGAGCGAGCAATTCACGAGCCTGTCCCAGTTCGAGCCCCCCGGAGGTCCGTGGATCCAGAACAACCAGATCGACGGGACGCTCCCGGATGGCGAGTAACAGCGCGCCCCAGCCATCGACCACCGTGAGTGAATGATCCCCGGCGAGAGCGATTTGTAGTTGGGCGGCGAGTGGGGCAGAGAGGCGGGCGAGGACTTCCACGTCGGCGGGCGCATATTTGTCCTAAAACAGCACATCGATGTCCGAAAATGTGTGTTTACGACTGTTTGCGCTACCGTAGCTTCGGGATCAAGTCGCAACGCCAATCACCACTTGATCCCCACGAGGTCGCCATGTTTGTCCGCAAAATTACCCTGATCGCCGTTGTTCTGACCTCCTTTGCTCTTGCCGCTTGCACCTCCCCCACCGCGCCGACGCAGGATTGCGCGATTGCGGTTGGAAGCGGCTGCGGACCCAAGTAAGACCTCAAGCGGGCCTTCAGGGTTGCTCGACAGGGGGTTCCGGGGTGCAAACCGGAACCCCCTGTCGTTTCTATCCTTCGACGCCCGCCGTCGTACGGAGCTCGTGCATTGCCCTTGCAATTCCCTGGACCTCCGGGGACCAGACGGTGTTCCGAATCGTGGTCTGCGCCGCACGATGCTCGCGCTTCTCCTGAGTCTCCAGCTCTCCGAACAGCTCCTCGGCCTCGAAACGCAGCTGCCCGAGCTGATTTCGGGTAGCGACCTCGATCGCCTTACTGACCGCAGCCTTCGCAAGCACCATCTGATCGAAAGCGCGATGCCCCTGCGCCATATACATGTAGTAGTAGGTCTCGAGCGCCGGCGGCAGCGACGCGCCGTCGAGTTCGCGACGATACTGCTCGAACAACGTTTCCCTGCGCTCCTGCACCGCAACGTCGAGCAAGTTGAGCGTGGCCGTCCAGCGCATGTACTGCTCCTGCGCGGTGGCCGCAACGACGAGATAGGCATCACGCGCGGCGCTGAAAACGCCGAGCTGCGCGAAGCTCGCACCCAAATCGTTTAGCACGCGATCACGCGCCATCTGATTGCGCACGCCCTGCAACGCCTCGAACTGAAGAACGACGGCGTCCTCGAAACGGCCGCGCCTGAAAGCCACGAGTGCGCGATCGTGGGTTGCCGTCGCGCGGACCTCGGAGAGCCCCGACTCCTTGGCCTGCACGATCGTCTCGTCCAGCAGCGTTTCGGCGTAGGGAAGATTTCCGCGATCGATCGCGATGTTCGCTTCCTGAATTCGCGCGCGCAGGATGCTCATCATGTCATTGGTCATCGTCGCGACCTGCGAGGCGGCGGCGAAGCACGTCAACGATTCATCCCATTCCGCGAGCACGCGCAGGCACCGGCCCAGCTGCATGTTGGCCTGGATGACCATATCCGAATCGTGCACCGGCGTCGCGTACGAGAGCACGGTACGATAGACGTCTGCCGCCAGCGGCCACTTGGCGCCATGCTGTAGTGCGCGCCCGTACGCCATCAATCGGGGAGCGACCGTGACGATGCGCGGCTGCTCCGCCGTCACCATCGATTCGACGATGCTCGAGAGGAGTCCGCGCGTCGTATCGCGAAAGTCCATCGCGGCGATCTGATCGCGCACGGCATTGAGCCCCGGCGAGTCGTCGAGGACGACTTCCGCCCCTGCCGTCATCCAGCTGTCGAACAGGCGCAGCACGACCAGCGCAGCGCTCAAGCTCCGCCACTCGGCGCTGTCATTCGCCAGTTCGGCCAGCCGTTCGAAATACGGTAGATGGGCGAGCGGCCGCGCGATACTACTCATTTACTCCTCCGTCTCGGGCGTTTCGCCCAGGGTAGCGATCAACATGCAAGTGAGTATCGGAGGCAACAAGCGCGATTTTAGGACTTTCACATGACATTTTCGGACAATCTTTTGCCCGAACGCCGAGTTGGGCGCATTTTTTAGGCACTGTACAGAAAGTAGACAGCCTATGTACAACTACCACTCCGTTTCCGCGCAGTGATTTTCAGCCGGCCATCTTCCAGCTTGCGCCCACGATCTCAGCGCGCCGCTCGCCCCAGCGCCACGTTCGCCACCGCCGGCCGCGCGATTTTCGAGGGGTCGCCATCGCTCACGTACCGGTAGCCCTCCAGGCGATCCAGCATCTGCTCGAGCTGGTTGGCGAAAATCTCCACTCGCGGCAACCGCTTGGCATCGAACGCCGGATCGTACGGGCTGCGCGCCGGGCCGCCCGCGACCTCGAGCACCGCATCGAAATCGTACCGCGCGACACGGCCGCCGTGCGGATCCTTCCACTCACCCGCTACCGCGAGCGCACGATTCTTCGGCCAGACTCCAAGCGGCAGCGCGAACGTGCGCACGCGATATCCGGGGACGGCGGAATCGATCGCCAACGTGCCGCGTGCGATCTGCTCCTGCACCACCGCATCGCTGTACTTCCCGAGGTTGGCGTGCCAGAGCGTGTGCCCGCACAGCTCGAAGCCCTCGTCGGCGAGAAATCGCATCTTCCGGAAGCGCCACTGCGACTTCTGTCCCTCGATGCCCTTCTCGCCGAAGAATGCGTGTCCGGCGGCGCCGCCGGACAGCACGCAGAACGTCGCCTTGTTCCGCCAGTCCGGATGCTCCTTGTTGAACGCCAGCCAGATGCCCACCGCGCTGTTCGAATCGATCTCCAGCGTTCCGTTGTGATCGATGTAGCTGAACTGGGATGGCCCCGCGTCGTCGAACGTGAACACGACGGGCGATTTTCCCGCGGGCAAATCGATCCTTCTGTCGATCATCTCCGATACCGTGACCGGACGATAGCCGCTCGCGTAGAGGCGCTCGAGGTCGCGCCGAAAGTGATTGCGCTCGACGTGCCAGCGGGTGTCGCTGTCGCCCAGCAGGTGATACTCCAGAATCGGAATGCGCCCCAGCTCGTTCGGCGCGAGCTGATTTGTTTTCGAGCCCACTTCCCCGTGGTCTGCGGAGCTGACCGTCGCACTGCGTGACGACCCGTGGCAGGCGAGCGTGGCCAGGAGCAGCGAAGCGGTGATGCATCGGGCGCGAAACATTGGTGTCCTTGAAACGGGGCAGGGTGGGCCGGAAGAATAATCATCCCGGCGCGCAAGTGTAGTCCTGCCGGAGACGATCGACGAGGCAACCCAGATACTGCGGCGCTAGTTTTCCGCGATGCCTCCCGCGCGTCGTGGTCGCCCTCCCGCCATTCCCGTTCCCGACCCGACGTGGGGCGATCGCGTCCGGGCGCTTCGGTACGTGCCGAAGCTCGTCAAGCTCGTGTGGAACACCCATCCTGCATACACCCTGGTGATGACGGTGCTCCGCATCGCCCGGGCGTTCGTGCCGGTCGCCGCACTCTGGATCGGGAAGCTGATCATCGATCGCGTCGTTGCTCTCCGCGGCACCCACGGATCGGCAACGCCACTCTGGCATCTCGTGGCGGCCGAGATCGGGATCGTGTTCGGCGGCGACCTCCTCGGCCGCGCCTCGTCGCTCGTCGAAAGTCTGCTGGGCGATCTGTTCTCGATTCACACGAGCATTCGCCTGATGGAGCACGCGGCGACGCTGGATCTCGCGCAGTTCGAGGATCCGACCTTCTACGATCAGCTGGAGCGGGCGCGCAGGCAGACGGTGGGGCGCATCGGGCTGCTCTCCGAGCTGCTGACGATGGGGCAGGACACGCTGACACTGCTCACGCTCGGGACCGCATTGGCCGTGTACAGCCCGTGGCTCCTGTTGCTCCTGGCCGTCGCGGTGCTCCCGAGCTTTCTGGGGGAGACGCACTTCGCGGGACTCGAGTATTCGCTGCTGTACCGGTACACACCGGAGCGCCGGCAGCTCGACTATCTCCGCTACGTGGGAGCGAGCGACGTCACCGCGAAGGAAGTACAGATGTTCGGGATCGCCGGGTGGATCGTCGATCGGTACCGCGTGCTCGCGAACCGCTTCTACGAGGACAACAAGCGGCTCTCGATCCGAAAGGGAATCCTGAGCAGCGCGCTCTCGATCTTCGGCACGCTGGGTTACTACGCGGCGTACGTCGTGATCCTCGCGCGCACGATCGGGGGGACGATCTCGATCGGGTCGCTGACCTTTCTTGCCGCTTCGTTCGGCCGGAGCCGCGACATCGTGCAGCGAGTGCTGTCGAATGCGAGCGACATCTCGGAGCAGAGCCTGTACCTGAAGGATCTCTTCGACTTCTTCGAGATGAGGCCAACGATCACGACGGCGAGCGGCAGCCGCTCGATTCCGACGGTCATTACGCAGGGGTTCGTGTTCGAGGACGTGGGCTTCCGATATCCGGACAGCGAGCGCTGGGCAGTGCGCCACATCAGCTTCGCGCTGCGGCCGGGCGAGCGGATCGCGCTGGTGGGTGAAAACGGGGCGGGGAAGACGACGCTCACGAAGCTGCTGCCACGACTGTACGACCCGACCGAGGGGCGCATTCTGCTCGAGGGCGTCGACATCCGCGAATACGATCTCGGTGAGCTGCGCCACGCGGTGGGCGTGATCTTCCAGGACTTCGTGCGCTTCGACATGCGGTTCGACGAGAACATCGGCGTGGGTGAGATCGATCGTGTGCGCGGGTATCTGGATCGCGTCGGAGGCGACGGCGCGGAGGCGACGGTACCGGCGGAGCTGGTGGACGCGGCGGAGCAGTCGCTGGCGTCGTCGCTGCTACCGAGGTTCGCGGAGGGGTACCATCAGATGCTGGGGCGGCGATTCGAGGGTGGCGTGGCGCTGTCCGGCGGCGAGTGGCAGAAGATCGCGCTCGCGCGCGCGTACCTGCGCGAGGCGCAGCTGCTGATTCTCGACGAGCCGACGGCGGCGCTCGATGCGCGCGCGGAGTACGAGGTGTTCCTGCGATTCTCCGAGCTCGTGGCGGGGCGAATGGCGGTGCTCATCTCGCATCGATTCTCGACGGTGCGGATGGCGGATCGCATCATCGTGCTGCAGAACGGCGGGATCGTGGAGGAGGGGACGCACGACGATCTCGTTACGCGCGGCGGACTGTACGCGGAGCTGTTCACGCTTCAGGCGGCGGGGTACCGGTAGCGCACGTCCGCTTGTGGGGGCCGCGATCCGCGTGCTAGAATGAGGGAGCGCGTCGGGATCGCGTCCGTGTCCGCGGAAAGAGCCGTGCTCACCCCACCAGCTGCATCGTTGGCTACGACACTCTTTTCTGCCTGAAATCCAGCGGACACCAGGCGTGGCGCGATTTGCGCCGGGAAAGGAGGCGTCATGGCAGCGCCCATCGGCATCAATGTCGATCAGTACAGGACGCAGGCGAAGGAGCTGCTGAGCGACGCGCGGCTCTCGCGTCCCGAAGCGATGACTCGCTTCAAGGAACACCATCCAGAGCGTTCGACAGGGACGGCATTCGCGCGCGTCAAGCTCGCCGATGCGCAACTCGTCATTGCGCGAGAGAATGGATTCGCGAGCTGGCCCCGATTCGTCGAGTATCTGCACTTTCGCAACGCCGTCGCCGCGCTCGATGCAGGCGACCTGCCGCGGCTCGAGGCGCTCATCGACGCGCATCCTTCGCTGCTCCGATATGCGTGCCGCGTGGGGGAATGGTACGAACAGGGGTATTTCGCGGGCGCGACGCTGCTGTGGCATATCGCAGGGAATCCAATCCGCGGTCCCCTGCCGCGGAACATTCTCGCGATCGCGCGCGTGTTGGTTGATCGGCACTTCACGGGCGAGGATGCGCGCAACACCATTGGCCTGCTGCTCACCAGCAAACAGGCGTCGGAGGCGGGCGTCGCGCTGCCCATGATCGATCTGTTGACGCGCTCGGGCGCTCGCTTTGATCTTGACGCGCCGGACGCCCTGGACGCGCCGCTCCTCAATCACGCGCCGGACACCGCCGAGGCGCTCGTGCATCGCGGCGCGACCCCACAGCTCCGCCACTCGGCCGCGCTCGGAGACGTCGTCGCGATGAGGCGCATGCTCGGCGAGCCGGTGGATCAAACGACGCTGGATGACGCGCTGGTGTTCGCATGCATTCGCGGACAGCGCGACGCGGCGGCGCTACTCGTGGCGCGCGGAGCCAACGGCGGCGTGCTGCTCACGCCCGGCGGCCAGACGCCGCGCACCGCGCTTCACGAGGCTGCGAACCGCGGCTACGCCGAGATCGTCGAGTTACTGATCGCGGCGGGCGCGAGCGCCCTTGTCGTGGAGCCGCGCTGGAACGGGACTGCCGCTGGATGGGCGCAGGCAGGCGGCTTCACGGCGTTGGCCGAGAGGCTCTGCGAACTTGGGCAAAGTGGGCGCCAGTGATGCCGGGCGCACACCGCCGCGCCGCGGTTCCGCCTAATCCTTGATCAGATATCCGCGGCCGCGAACCGTCTGGATGAGCGGGTTGTGCTTGTCCTCATCCAGCTTCTTGCGGAGATAGTTGATGTAGACGTCCACAACGTTCGTGAGCGGATCCACATCGTGCTTCCATACGTGCTCGCTGATCATCTGCCGCGACACGATCCGCCCCGCATTGCGCACCAGATATTCGAGCAGCGCGTACTCCTTCTGTGTGAGCTCGATCACCTTTCCCGCGCGCTCGACGCGTCGCGCTACCGGATCGACGGTGAGATCGCGCACGCGCATCGTCGAGCTGCCCGCGGTAATCGTCGAACGGCGAAGGAGTGCCTTCACTCGCGCCAGCAGCTCGGCGTACTCGAATGGCTTCGCCAGGTAATCGTCCGCACCTGCGTCGAGTCCGCTCACCTTGTCGTCGACGGTCACGCGCGCAGTGAGCATCAGCACAGGAAACTGATAGCCGCGCGAACGAAATTCGCGAGCGAGCTCGTAGCCGCTCAGCTTCGGAAGTCCCACGTCGAGAATGGCGAGCGCCGGCGGATTGTCCAGAACTTTGTTGAGTCCGTCCTCGCCATCGGTTGCAGTGCGCACGAAGTAGCCCGCGCCGCTGAGTATGCGCGGAAGGACGGCGAGAAGATCCGCGTCATCCTCGACAACCAGAACGGTATCCGTGATCGGCCCGTCGGACATATTCCCCGATATTATGGTAAGATGCGTGTTTCGAACCGAAGTTAGCCGCTCTTGATCGATAGATGCGAGCAGCCTTTCTTTCAAGGGTGAGCCAGAATCGACTGCGAGACGGAATCGGCCTAGGCGTGATCGCGGGCGCCGCCACGGCCGGAACCCTCATGGGATTCGGCCACGTGCGAGGCGCTACCCTGCAACCGCTGAACGCCGTAGCCCACATGTTTGCCGGGAGCCGGGCGTTCATGACGACGGGCTTTCAGCCGGCGATCACCGGCGGAGCACTCGTCATCCACTTCCTGTCGACGATCGTGTGGGGGGTTCTGCTCGCGTACATTGCCGCGCCGCTGAATGCTCGCGGTCGTGCCCTCGCGCCATTCGGCGTGGGAATGGTAGCATACCTCGTGGACCGTTTCGTTGCGCCGAGCGGAATGCGCCCTGGGTTCGAGCAGCTGCTCTCCAGTGGAGAAACGACCTTCGTCTATGTCGTTTTGGCCGCCGCCCTGGCGGCCGGTCTCCGGGTGTCGACCCTAGCAGAGTCGCGCGATTGACACGATTTGTCGCGGACTGCAACACGGCTGTCACTTAAAGGCAACACTCCGTCTGTCCGGTTCTATTGTGGATGCGCGCCATTACCATTGAGGTGTTGAATGGGCCAGCTGAGCGCAGTCGAGTCCGGCCTCGCTCTTGCTTCTCCGGTACTCGGAGACAATAGCTCGCGGACGTCAGCGAACGTCCGGTGCACGACTATTTTTTCACAGGAGGGAAAATGGACTTCCTCGTAATGCTCGAGGAAGGTGTCGATCTGTCCCCCGTGCTCGCGCGGGTGGATTCGGTTCCCTCGGCGTTCTCCCAGGAGCGTTGCGACCGCGACGTCGTGACTCTCTACGGTGTGCCGAGAACCGAATCGCTTGCTCTGGCGCTCGCGGCCGCGGTCGAAAGTCACCGCACCGGCGTGGGCCCTGGCACTTTCCGCCACCTCGGCCTGATGGTCGGACGTGGAGCTGTGGGTGATGCCGCGTGGCGCGATTCCACTACCGGCGAGATCGTCACCCGCGATCTGGACATCCCGCTCGATGTCCTCACCGCTACCGCACAGCATCTCGTCGCGCGTTTCGGAGCCAAGCTGCAGCGGCTCGTCGCAGGTCTTTCCATGCCGGATTGGCCGGAGGGCGCACGACGCGCCATCTCGATCACTCTGGACCCCGTCATCGAGCCCACGCGGGCTGCGATCGCGAAGATCGAGAGCGTGCTCGATATCTTCCGCGAGTCGGACGGGATGGCCTTTGAGCTCGAGGGTGACTAACGAACCTTCTCAAGTCCGAACGAAGCATGAACGGGAGCGCCTCGGCGCTCCCGTTCGTACATCCGGGGGCGGGTGACGCGCGCCGCGATCTGGAGTTCGCCCTGCACGCGCCGTAACTTCGCCGCCATGCTTATTCATCGCTTTCTCGCCCTCGCCGCGACGGTCGCCGTCGTCGCCGCGCCCGACGCACTCACTCAATCGCCACTTTCGGGCTTCGATGCCTACGTCGCCCGCGGCGTGAAGGACTGGAACGTTCCCGGACTCGCGATCGCCGTCGTGAAAGACGACTCCGTGGTGTTCGCAAGGGGGTACGGGGTGCGCAAGCTGGGCACCCAGGACTCGGTAAACACCCACACGCTCTTCGCGAACGCGTCCACGACGAAGGCCTTCACGTCCTTCGTAGTCGAGCTCATGGCCGACGAAGGGAAGATGCGAATGGATGCGCCGGTGATCACCTACCGGCCCGCGTTCCGCCTTTCCGATCCCGCCGCCACGCGCGAGGTCACCATCGCGGACCTGCTCTCTCACCGCACCGGCGTTCCCGAGGCCGATTACATCTGGTACGACGATACGTCGTCCTTCGCCGAGATCATGCGTCGCCTGAGCTACGTGCCCTTCAACGCGCCGCTCCGGTCGCACTTCGAGTACCAGAACATCACCTACGCGCTCGCCGGAAACATTGCGGCGGAGCGCGCCGGCACTACCTGGGAAAAGCTCGTGCAAAGCCGCATCCTCGCCCCGCTCGGCATGCGCGAGACCACGACGGGCACTCCGGACGAGGCGTCGCACCGCAACATGGCCTTTCCGCACGACTACGTGAATGACACCCTACGCGTCATCCCGCGCTACGCCACCGACAACATCGGGCCCGCGGGCGCGATGTACTCGAGCGTGTCCGACATGACGATCTGGATGCGCTTCTTACTCGACAGCGCGCGTCTGGGCGGCAAGCGCATGCTCTCGGCGCGCGGCTACGCCGACCTCTTCGCGCCGCACATCCTCGTCGACGAAAAGCAGTTCTATCCGACCGCCAAGCTCACGCACCCGCGCTTTCAGGGTTACGGACAGGGATGGTTCCTCGAGGACTACCGTGGCGAGTTCGTCGCCTTCCACACGGGCAGCATCGATGGTATGGTCGCCATCGTCGGCCTCATCCCCGATCGCCATCTCGGCGTCGTCGTCTTCGCGAATCGCGATCACGCCGAGCTCCGGCACGCGCTCATGTATACGGTGTTCGACCGGTATCTCGGCGCTTCGAAGCACGACTGGAGCGCCGAGATGCTCACGATGTACACGGCGCTGCGCGAAGAGGGGAAGCAGGCAGAGCGCAAGGTCGACGCGGCGCACATCGCCGGGACGCAGCCGTCGCTGCCGCTCGCGCGCTACGCGGGTGTATATGCGGACAGCCTCTATGGAACGGCAACGGTGAAGCTGGAGGGGAAGAGGCTGGTCGTCTCCTTCGGGCCGCTGTCGGCAGCCGACCTCGAGCATTGGCACTACGATGCCTTCATGGCGCACTGGCACGACGCGTATCGCGGGCGGCAGCTCGTCACCTTCAGGCTCGCCGAAGATGGAACGGTCGCGGGGCTCGCGGTTGGCGACGATGTGTTCTTCAGGCGCGTGCAGCTGAAGAGTTAAATTGTCACGGAACCTCTCACCCCGATTGATCCCATGAAATTCCTCGTCCTGATCTACAACGAGCCTGCGCTGCTCGACGCTCTTCCGCCCTCCGAGTTCGACACGACGATGCGCGGGTGTTTCGACAAGGCCGACGAGCTGAAAAAGGATGGAAAGCTCCTCGATGCGCGGATGCTGCAGGCTCCGAGCACCGCCAAATCGATTCGCGTGCGCAACGGTCGTCGCACGACGCACGACGGACCCTTTGCGGAGACCAAGGAAGTGCTCGGAGGCTTCAATCTGATTGAGGCGGCGGATATGGATGAGGCGCTAGGCATTGCGGCGGAATTTCCGTGGTCGAGCACCGGCTGTGTGGAAGTGCGTCCCCTCGAGGACATGGACGCCGTGCGGCGGCGTGTGAAGGCGGCGCCGGCGATGTCGAGCGCCTGAAGCGGGC
>DATHJR010000099.1:0-4252 GCA_035286525.1 Gemmatimonadaceae bacterium
AGCTCAATCGCGTACCCGTGAGAAGCACGCGGTTTCCGAACCGAATGACCGCGTCGGCATTCTGCGTGTACGGAGTGGTGGGTGCGAGACGCGAGGATACCACCGCGCACTCGTCGCCGAAGATGACTGTCCCGGGACCGCGAATGCGGAGAGGTCCCGTCACCTGAAACATCCGTCCGATTGTCACTCGCTGGCCGAGCAGACGGAACTTGGCGCGATAGTACTGTCCACGAGCCAGGGCGACGCCTGTTCTGAAGGCAGCTCCCGGATGTTCTCGCGCGCGTCTGATTGCAGCTCGCCACGTCAACATGTAATCCCACCCTCCGCTACAGAGCACGGTAATGTCGACGCTTGGCGAGCCGCTAGATCAAACGCCCGAGTGTGGCCTCCTGGCTCGGCGGGACTTAGCGCACGATCCGCGCCGAGTAACAAAAGATGACACTTTACCGAATCACGCGCCCGCCCCATCCGCCCGGCATCAAGGCGATTCACAAGTGATCGCCGCGCGCCGTCGCGGCTAGTGCGCGATGCAAGCACCAACAATTGATGATCAGGCACTAACAATTGGTGATACGGAATAAACGGACGCAAACGGACACTGACGGATAGCTTCTCATATGAGCGTTTGTCCGTCAGTGTCCGTTCGATCCGTTTTTTTCGTAGTGCACCCTGTTAGTGCCAGCTCGCGTTTTTTTCGTACCCCACCTTGTTAGTCCCCGCCCGCCGGGCAAAGATCAGGCGCCCGCCGCCTCGGGCGGCGGCGCGACCGCGGAATCTGTGGCTTCGCGGCGCTTTCTTCCGTGACTCCGAATCCACGTCTGCAGCTCGTCCAGATACGTGTAGAACACCGGCGTCACGTAGAGCGTCACCAGCTGCGAGAATGCGAGCCCGCCCACTACCGCTACGCCGAGCGGGCGCCGCGTCGACGCGCCGGCGCCCCACCCGATCGCGATCGGCAACGCGCCCATGAGCGCCGCCATCGTCGTCATCATGATCGGGCGGAAACGCACACTCGCCGCCTTCACGATCGCCTCTTCCGGCGTGCTGTGCTCCGACCGCTCGGCCTCGATCGCGAAGTCGATCATCATGATCGCGTTCTTCTTCACGATGCCGATGAGCATGATCATGCCCACGAGGCTGTACACGTCGAGGTCGAGCCCGAAGATCAGCAGCGTCACGATCGCGCCGAATACCGCAAACGGCAGTCCCGACAGAATCGTGATCGGGTGGACGTAGCTCTCGTAGAGCACTCCAAAAATGATGTAGATGACGAACACCGCCAGCGCGAGCAGGAGCGTGAGCCCCTGTTGCGTTCCCATGAACGCCTGCGCGAGCCCGGAAAAGCTCGACGCCACCGTCGGCGGCAGCACGGCCTTCGCCTCGTTCTCCACCAGGTTCACTGCGCCGCCGAGCGATACGCCCGGTACGAGGTCGAAGGAGATCGTCACCGCGGGAAGCTGCCCCTCGTGGTTCACGGTCACGGGGCCGTTGCCGAGGTTGAACTTCGCGACGGCGCTGAGCGGAACCACGGTGCCCGTGGTCGACCGAACCCAGAGCGAGCCGAGCGATGGGATGTCCTGCTGAAACTCCGGGAGCAGCTCCATCACCACCCAGTACTCGTTGGTGGACGTGTAGATCGTCGACACCTGTCGCTGCCCGAACGAGTCGTAGAGCGTGTTCTCGATCTCCGTCGCCGAGACGCCGAGCTGGCCGGCCTGACCGCGGTCGATGTCGACGGTCACCTGCGGATTGTCGATGAGCAGGTCGCTCGTCACGTTCTCGAGCTGCGGTAGCTTGCGCAGTCGCGCCTCGAGGTGCACCGCCGCGCTGTCGAGCGCCAGGATGTCTCCGCTCTGCAGCGTGTACTGATAGAGGCTCTTCGATGTGAGGCCGCCAATCGAGATCACGGGCGGATTCTGGAAGTACACCGAGATGTCGGGCACGCCGGTCACGTCGTGCTCGAGCTGTCGCGCCACCTCGTCCGCGCTGTGCTTGCGCGTAGCGAGCGGCTTCAGGTCGATCGTGAGCTGCCCCTGGTTCGCGGCCGCGCTCGTGCCCACCGATGACGTTACCGACAGCACGTCGGGATTCTTCGTGACGATTCGCGCCACATCCTCCTGCGCGCGGATGAGCGCGTCGTACGAGGCGCCCTGCGCGGCCTCCGTCGTGCCGAGCAGCTGCCCCGTGTCGCCGCTCGGGAAGAGTCCCTTGGGCATGACCACGAACAGGATGATCGTCGCCACGAGAATCACGCCGGAGAAGATCAGCGTCGCCCCGCGGCGCTGCATCACCCATTCGAGGCTGCGCTCGTAGCTGTTCAGAACCCGTTCGTAGATCCGCTCGGTGGCCCGATAGAACTTTCCCTGGTTGGCAGCCGTCTTCGTCGCGCGCAGAAAGCGGCTGGCGAGCATTGGCGTGAGCGTCAGCGACACGAATCCCGACACGAGAATCGCGACCCCGATCGTCACCGCGAACTCGTGGAAGAGCTTCCCGATGATGCCGCCCATGAAGAGAATCGGGATGAACACCGCCGCGAGCGACAGCGTCATCGACACGATCGTGAACGCGACCTCAGTCGACCCCTCGATCGCCGCCTTCAGCGGCGGTTTCCCCATCTCCAGATGGCGGACGATGTTCTCCAGCATCACGATCGCGTCGTCGACCACGAACCCCACCGCGAGCGTGAGCGCCATGAGCGACAGGTTGTCGAGGCTGTAGTCGAGCAGGTACATCACCGAGAAGGTGCCGATGATCGACATCGGCAGGGCGAGGCTCGGGATCACCGTCGCCGAGAGGTTGCGCAGGAAGAGGAAGATCACGAGCACCACCAGCACGAGCGTCAGCTCGAGCGTGAAGGTGACGTCGTGCACCGATTCCTGAATCGTCGTCGCGCGATCGAACAGCACCTGCACGTGCACCGAAGGCGGAATCTCCGCCTTCACCCGCTCGAGCGCCGCCTTGGCGGCAGTCGAGACCTTGACGGTGTTCGTACCCGGCTGTCGCTGGATCGCGAGCACGATGGCGCGCTGCCCGTTGTACCAGCTCGCGGTCTTGTTGTTCTGCACGTCGTCGCTCACGCGGCCAACATCCGCGAGATGCACGGGCGCGCCGTTGCGGTACGCGACCACCATGTCGCGGAATGCCTCCGCGTTCTCGAGCTGCCCCGTGGCCTGCACCGTGAGGGCGACCTTCGGCCCCCAGAGCACGCCGGTGGGCAGGTTCACGTTTTGGTTCGCGACCGCCGTCGTCACGTCCTCGAGCGCGAGATTTCGCGAGGCCATCTGCCGCGGATCGAGCTGGATGCGCACCGCGTACTTCTGCGCGCCGTACACCAGCACCTGCGCGACGCCGCCCACCATCGAGAGCCGCTGCGCGATGGTCGTCTCGCCGTACTCGTCGAGCGCCGAGATGGGCACCTCGGTGCTGGTGAGCGCGAGCGTGAGAATCGGCGCGTCCGCCGGATTCGTCTTCTGGTACGACGGCGGCAGAATCCCCTGTGGCAGCTGCCGCTGTGTCTGCGTGATCGCCGCCTGCACGTCCTGCGCTGCCGCATCGATGTTCCGGTCGAGCGAGAACTGCACCACGATCTGCGTCTGTCCGAGACTCGATGTCGACGTCATGTTGTCGATGCCGGCGATCGTCGAGAACTGCTTCTCGAGCGGCGTCGCGACCGTCGCCGCCATCGTCGCCGGGCTCGCGCCGGGCAGGATCGCCGTGACCGTGATCGTCGGAAAGTCGACGTTCGGCAAATCGCTCACCGCCAGCTTCCGGTACGCCACGATGCCGAAGAACAGGATCGCGATCATCACCAGCGAGGTCATGATCGGGCGCTTGATGAAGAGCGTCGTCACTCCTCCGCCCTTCATCGGTGCGTCTCCCGCGTCCGCCGCCGTCGCCTCGTTCTCAGTCGCCATGCGCGAGCCCATGATCCAGTGTTGCGCCGCTCACGCGCGACTTGCGCTTCGAGTGCCGCTCCAGCCACGCCTGCAGGTCGTCGAGATACGTATAGAACACGGGAGTCACGTAGAGCGTGACGATCTGCGAGAACGCGAGGCCGCCCACCACCGCGATGCCGAGCGGCCGCCGCGATGCGGCGCTCGCGCCCACGCCGATCGCGATCGGCAGCGTCCCAACTATGGCCGCGACCGTGGTCATCATGATCGGGCGGAAGCGTACGCTCGCCGCCTCGCTGATCGCCTCGGCCGGCGTGCTGTGCTCCTTCCGCTCGTGCTCGATCGCGAAGTCGATCATC
>DATHJR010000100.1:0-5218 GCA_035286525.1 Gemmatimonadaceae bacterium
CGTTTGCTCTGTTGTAGCCGACGACCAAGTCAATCGTTGGCGCCTCGCCTTTGATCGGTCGCCTGGTCACGGACCAGGGCATGAAGTTCTGCGCGTAGGCAGGCAAGAGTGCGACGCCGCGTGTCGACGCCACGAGCGACATGGCCATCGCGAGGTTGTCGACCTCGTGATCCGGTCTGATCTCCAGATGGGACCGCGCGAGATAATCATCGATGACGGCGCGCAGGGTGGGCGCCGTGCTCGACACACTGATGAACGTCTCGCCCACAAGGTCGCGTGGGTCGATAGCCTCTCGCGAGGCGAGCCGGTGATCGCTCGGCAGGATCACCACGAGCGGCTCCGTCGTCACCACCCTGTACGCCAGCTCGGGTGCATGCGCCTCCGGCCGCATGAAGGCGAGGTCGATCGCGCCTTTCATGAGTCCATCGGCGAGGTCGGGGGAATAGTGACTCGAGATGGTAATCTCGATCGAGGGCAGCTCATCGTGTAGGATGCGCACGGCCTCGGGTAGCCAGTCCATTTCCTGCCCGGTCAGGAAACCCAGGGCGAACGATGTCCTGCTGGGCCGCGCCGCTCGACGCGCGGCTTCCCGGGCCGCATCCACCTGGGCCAACGCCAGCCGAGCGTGATCCAGAAAGACACGACCGGCAGCCGTGAGCTCGATGCCGCGCGCGCCGCGGACCATGAGTCGAGCGCCGATCTCGTACTCCAGATCTCGCATTTGCCGGCTCAGTGACGGCTGAGCGGTGTGCAGCCGCCGTGTGGCCGCGAGGGTGAGGCTTCCCTCCTCGGCGACGGCCACGAAATAACGAAGGTGTCGCAGCTCCATTCGCGTCCCATGCCCGCAGGGTATGGAGTGCAACTTACAAAGTCTTTTTCATTGACGACAGAACAATCTAGCTTCCCGAGCGTGGAAATGGTTGGCGGCGCACATTGGCGTCTTGGCAACGAGCGCCGCCGCCCATACCCAGGAGGACTCGGATCATGACCAATCTCGACCCAGGCGCGGCGATGACCACGTTGGCAGGGAAGACCGCTCTGGTGACGGGGGCGTCGCGAGGTATCGGGCGCGCCAGCGCGCTGGCTCTCGCCACACGAGGCGCGCAGGTGTTGGTGCACTACGGTAGCGGCGCGAAGGAAGCCGACGCCGTTGTCGCCGAAATCCGACAGACCGGCGGCCGCGCCGAAGTTGTCGCCGGCGATCTCTCCGCACCGGATGGGGCTCATAAGCTTGCGAAGCAAGTGCGGAGCGTCGTCGGCGATCGACTGGATATCGTCGTCGCGAATGCCGGAGTGTCGAGATCGGCGACGATCGAGGAGACGACGGTCGAGGACTTCGACCGACTCTTTGCGATCAACGTCCGCGCGCCGTTCTTCCTCGTGCAACAGCTGTTGCCGATCATGTGCAAGGGCAGCAGCGTCGTGTTGCTCTCGTCCCTCGCGGCGCACGCTTTTGTCGGCACGATGTCGGCCTACGCGGCGACCAAAGGTGCGATTGACGCGCTGGTGAGGCACTTCGCCTCCGCGCTCGGCCCGCGCGGCATTCGCGTCAACGCTGTGGCGCCGGGCGTCGTTGCTACCGACATGTCCAGTTTCACGAAGACCGAGGCCGGCCGAGACATCGCGTTGGCCATGCAAGCACTGAAGCGAGTTGCCCAGCCGGACGACATCGGCGGTGTCGTGGCGTTTCTCGCGTCCGACGATGCACGGTGGATTACCGGCGACACCATCCACGTTGACGGCGGCTCGAAACTCTGAAGCTCGATTCTATTTCATCGACAGGAGGCGTTGTATGTCACACCAGGTTGTTTTGATCACCGGCGCACTGACCGGTATTGGACGCGCCACCGCAGTGATGTTCGCACAACAGGGCGCCGACGTCGTCGTATCGGGGCGGCGTGACCGGGAAGGACAGGAATTGGTTGCCGAGCTCAGGGCACTCGGCGCCGAGGCCGAGTTCGTTCGTGCCGATGTGCGCAATGAGGAGGACGTGCGTCATCTCGTCGACGAGACGGTCAAGCGCTTTGGCCGGTTGGACATTGCTGTCAACAACGCGGGGACCGAGGGGCCGCGCGGTCTCGTCACCGAGCAGACGGCCGAGAGCTACGCCGCCACGTTCGATACGAATGTGCTGGGCGTGTTGCTCAGCATGAAGCATGAACAGCGGGTCATGGGTGCACAGGGCAGCGGGAGCATCGTGAACGTTTCCTCGGCGTACGGAAGCGTGGGTGCTGCCGGCGCCTCGGTGTACGTGGCGAGCAAGCACGCCGTGGAAGGACTGACCAAGTCCGCCGCGCTGGAAATGGCGGGCACCGGTGTGCGCGTCAACGTGGTGGCTCCAGGGACGACGGACACCGCGATGCTCACACGCTTCACCAACACCGATGACAACAAGGCCGCGCTCGTCTCCACCGTACCGTTCAAGCGCCTCGCGACGCCGGAGGAGATCGCTCACGTAATCGTCTTTGTGGCTTCCGCGAACGCGTCGTACATGACGGGTGCGTCCGTTGCGGTGGATGGAGGACTGCTGGCCGCGTAACAGCGAACGGCCGTCCGCCCGTCACCGATTCGCGCGATTCAACCGATCGATGCGCTTCCGCGCCTCCGCAACGCGCGGCTGCAAGTCCGGGTCGGCGTTCGTCCAGAGGTCGATGAATCGACCGTAGTACTCGGTCGCATGCTTCGCGTCGCCCTTGCTTTCGTACAACTCGCCCAGACGAAACAGCGCTGGTGCGAGGTAAAAGCGATCCACGAAATAGTGGCCGTTTCCGTTCATCTCGACGTACTGAGTCAGATACGCGCGCGCCGAGTCGGGATGTCCGCCACGGTCGAAGGAGAGACCGATGAAAAGGGGCGTGCAGACGGTGCACGCGCTCGTCGGCAATCCGTCCGCCTCGGAGTCGCCGCGACGGAAAAAGGCGACGGCGCTGTCGGGTTTCCCCTCGGCCAGGGCGATCCACCCGTGAAGGCGCGCCACGGTTACTGCATCCTGAATACGTCCGAGAGTGTCGAGCCTCGCTTCATGCTGGGTCATCAACTCGCGCGCTTTCGCCGCGGCACCGAGACGCGCGTAGCCCTGCGCCAACATCAGGCTCTGGTCCTTCGCGAGCGGAACGGTGGCCATCGGCGATGTGCCGAGCGCGGTGTCGAGCGCCGCGAGTCCACGAGGCGCATCGCCACGGAGCTGGCCGTCCAGCATCGCGTGAAAAAATGCTACGTTTTGCGGACTCACAGTGTCCCCCCGCACACGGGCCTTCGCCTCGTTCACCTGCGCCAGCAGGCGGTCGGCCTCGCGCAGCCGGCCGCGCGTCACGGCTATCGCGACCAGCCCGTCTTTCGCGTCGATGGCGACGCGCGGCCGGGCGGTGTCGGCGACCGTGCGCGCGAGGCGCTCCGCGGCGTCGTAATCGCGCCGATTCCAGAGTTCCAGGAAGCGCATCGGCCCCGTCGAGAACGACGCGTTGCTGCTCGCGACGATCGCCAGCACCGAGTCGACCGCGCCGTGTCGACCCATCAACGTATACAGTGACGCGAGATTGGTGAGGAGCGTAGCGTTGTTCGGCTCGCTCGAGATCGCGAGCCGGTACAGCTGCTCGGCGCCGACATAGTCGCGCGTATCACTGAGCGCGGCCGCTAGCGTATTAGCAGCATCGAAGTTCGTGGAGTCGAGCTCCACCGCGTGGCGCAGAGCCGGAATGGCCCTCGTCCGATCGGGCGTCGCCGCGTAGTAATACGCCCCTTCAACATTGTACCGTTCCCGCTCCGGCAACCGGTCGCGCAGCCTGAAGGCGGACGTGAGCGCGGCGGTCGCTTCCGCCTGTCTGGCAGCGCCGCCGAGTGTCTGCAACGAATACGCGAGCTGCACATAGGCCATCGCGAAGGTGGTGTCCTGCCGGATGGCATCGTGGAAGTACTCGATCGCGGCCGGATAGTCACCCTGGATGTCGTTGGCATGGAGACCCGCCGCGTAGCTGCGGAGTGCGCCAAGCGAAGCGGTGCTCACCTGGTCGAGGCGCGGCGCTTCTCGCACCGCCTTGAGCGACTCACCGATCTTCTCGCGCAGCGATTTCGTCAGGCGGTCCACCGACGGGATGAGATCGCCCGCGTCCTTCGCCGACTCGTGGTACGACGCGAGCTCGTCCCCCGTTTCCGCCGCGACGAGTCGCGCCGTAACGATGTAACCGCTGCCCGCAGGCACCACGCTTCCGGCGACGACCGCCTTCGCCCCCGCGCGCTGCGCGATCTCGCGCGCGGTCGCGAAGTCCACGCGCGCGGTGTCGGGCCGTTTCATCTGCTCGAGCGCAGCAACGACGGCGCTCGTCGTCACGACGTGCACCGCACGGCTCTGCGACAGATTCGTCCGCACGGCCTCGGCGATCGTCGCGCCGAGCGACGAATCCGCCGCAGGGGCGTCGAAGGCGGCCACGAGCACCTTGTCGCTCGCCGACAATTTTCCGGACGCGAGGAGCGATCCCGCCGGCCCGATGCCGAGCACGCGCATGATCATCCACCCGGCAACCAGAAGCGCAAACACGCTCACGGCGATGATGCCGCCGCGAGTCGCGCGCTTCCACGACATGTGCGGACTCGCCTTGATCGCGAGCGTCGCCATGGTCCCTTGCACGCCGGCGAGCGACGGCGTGCCGCCCGGCGTGTAAGTCGGCGTCGCGGTCGCCATGCGATGCGAGACGTATTGCGCGTACGCCGTGAACAGAATCACCGGCAGCCCGAGTGCCATGACCGCGAGCGCGCCCGGAAACACCCAGTCGGGGAGCCCGATCGCGATGATCGCCGCGCGCGCGACGATGGCGACGCCGATGAACGCGGCGGCGTACACTGCGAGCGCGCGCCGAAGCATCGGGCGGCCGCCGATGAGAATACCCGGCATCGCGGCCTGCGGTGCCGAGGGCGATGCAACGACCTCGAGACGACGGAGCAGCTCCGTGGCGCTGTCCGGGCGCGAGGCCGGATCTTTGGCGAGGCACTGCATGACGAGCGACGAGAGCTCCGGCGGGCAGTCGGGGCGAAGCGTATTCACCGCCGCGGGAATCTCGCTCATGTGTGCGACGAGCAGCTTGTGCGGTGGGAGGCCTGAGAAGGGCGGACGCCCCGCAAGCAGCTCGTACGCCACGCAGCCGAACGCGTAGATGTCGGCGCGGTGATCGGTCGCGGGGTCGCCCGCTGCCTGCTCGGGCGCCATGTACGCCGGCGTTCCCAT
>DATHJR010000101.1:0-2553 GCA_035286525.1 Gemmatimonadaceae bacterium
GATCGCAGGCGCGCCGCTTGATGCGTTGTGCTCTGCCGTCACTGCGGCTGGAGCCACCGTGCGGCGCACGGATCTCGGCGAAGTCGATTGGGGCGCGCAGTGGGTCACTCGCGTTGGCGTCCAACGTATCGGGCGCATCGCCGTCGCTCCGCCGTGGATGCGCGGTGACATTGCCGACTCGGAGATTCCGATCGTCATCGAGCCTGCGATGGCATTCGGCACCGGCGAGCACGAGACGACGCGCGGCGTGCTAGCCCTCATGCAAAATCTCGTGGAACCGGACATGCTCGTAGCGGACCTCGGGAGCGGCAGTGGCGTGCTCGCCATCGCCGCCGCGAAGCTCGGCGCCGATCGGGTGGTGGCGATCGAGATGGATCCCGATGCGATCGGCAATGCGCTGGAGAATGTCGAGCGCAACGGAGTCTCGCCGCGAGTGACGGTGCTGCAGGGCGATGCGGCAGCACTCCTTCCGCTCGTCGCTCCCGTGTCGCTCGTGCTCGCGAACATCATCTCGTCCGTGATCATCGAGCTCTCGCCGATCATCTCCCGCGCGCTTCCCTCTGGCGGAAAGGCCGTGATCGGCGGCATTCTCGTGACCGAGCGCGACCACCTGCTGGCGTCGCTGTCCGCCGATGGCTGGACTCTGGAATCCGAACTTCGTGAGGGAGAGTGGTGGAGCAGCGTGATCGCACGGCCGTAGCCACGTTCTTCGCGTCCGAGCCCATGGTGGCCGGGCGCGTGACGATGCTCAGCGAGGGTGAGGCACATCACGCGCGCGTGCGCCGCATCGCGATCGGCGATCGGCTTCGTCTGGTCGATGGCGACGGCGGCGTCGGCTTCGGCAATGTCGTGAAGCTCGGCAAGGCGCAGGCGATGGTGGAGATCGACCATCTCGATCGCATCGACCCGCTTCCCGTCATCCATCTCATGGTGCCGATCGCCGATCGCGACCGCATGTTGCTCGTGGGTGAGAAGGCGACGGAGCTCTCCGCATTCAGCTGGCGCCCGGTGATGTGGCGCCGCTCGCGCGACGTGTCGCCGCGCGGAGAGGGGATCTCGTTCCAGACGAAGCTTCGGGCGCGCATGGTGAGCGCGCTGACACAGTGCGGCGGGGCGTGGCTACCCGTCGTGTATCCCGATGCGCCGCTGGACCGCGCGGTAGCCGCCTGTCCGGCTGGTACTCGCTGGCTGCTCGACAAGAGTGGCGAGCCGGTGCCGGCGCTGCCGATCACCGCACCGATCACACTCGCGATCGGGCCCGAAGGCGGGCTCGAGCCGAGCGAGCGCGCCGAGCTGCTCGCGGCCGGGTTCGTGCCCGTGAGCCTCGCCCCTCTCACCCTTCGCTTCGATACCGCGGCGATCGCCTCGCTAGGGATCGTACGCGCGGCGCTGTCCGCCGCGGCCGAGCGCGCCCATGTCTGACGACTGCCTCTTCTGCCGCCTCATACGCGGCGAGATTCCAGCGAAGATCGTCGCGACCTCGCCGGAGTGCGTCGCCTTTCGAGACATCGATCCGCAGGCGCCCACGCACGTCGTGATCGTGCCGCGCGCGCACATCCCGACACTCTCCGACGTGAAGGATTTTTCGATCGTCGGGCACATGGCTCGAATGGCCACGCAGGTTGCGGAAAGCGAGGGCATTACCGAATCGGGATATCGGGTTGTCATCAACACCAACGCGGATGGCGGACAGACGGTCCATCATCTCCACCTGCACCTGCTCGGCGGCCGCCACATGACGTGGCCGCCGGGCTGACCATACTCCGCGAGTTCGTGCGCGGCTCGCGCGTTTCGCGTTAGTTTTGAGTATGACAAGCACTCCCGCCGGAGCCCCCTCCGTGTCCGTGCTACAGAGCAGGATTCAGAACGATCTGAATACGGCTCGCAAGGCGCACGACAAGAACGCCGTTTTGCTGCTCGGGACCATCCTGGCAGACATCAAGAACCGCCGCATCGAGGAAAAGCGCGACCTCTCGGACGCCGAAGTGAGCGAAGTGCTTCGGAAGGGGATCAAGAAGCGACGCGAGTCGATCGAGATGTACGACAAGGCGGCGCGGGCCGATCTTGCGAGTCGCGAGCGTGCCGAGGTGACGGCGCTCGAAGCGTATCTCCCCGCGAACGTGAGCGACGAGGAAATTCGCGCGGCGATCAGGAAGGTGATTGCCGAGGGCGCCACGAACATCGGTGGCGTGATGGGAAAGGTGAATCCGATGTTCAAGGGGCGGGCAGAGGGATCGACGATCAGTCGGATCGCGAAAGAGGAGTTGAGCAGTCCCCGTTGAATTTCCCAGCAGTCCTGTGCCGGCATGAATAAACACGCGCTCGGTGTTCTGGAGTATTCGCGCGTGCTCGACGTTCTCGCGGATCGCGCGACGTCGGCGCTTGGCGCGGCGCGCGTCCGCGCGCTGGAGCCGCGCCGCGACATCGAGTGGATGGAGACGGAGCAGCGTCGCGTGGTTGCGATGCGCGCGGTGGTGACCTCCGAGGAGGGCTGGCACCCCGAGCCCATTCCCGATCTCGCCGTCTCCCTCGCGCGACTACGCGCCCTCGGCA
>DATHJR010000102.1:0-2310 GCA_035286525.1 Gemmatimonadaceae bacterium
AATCGCCGAGAGCTGAACGGTGGGACGCTTCATGCGGTCTTCACGGCGGCGTGTCCGAGTCGTCGGCCGATATGGTCGTTCATCCGCGACTCCACGGCTCGCACCGCCACCTGAATCGCGTTCTTGATTGCGTGCGGCGACGAGCTGCCGTGCGAGATGATGCTCACGCCCTTCACGCCCAGGAGTGGCGCGCCGCCATAGTCGGAATAGTCGAAGCCGCGAAACGTTTTCGCGATCACATCCTGACCGATTCCAGCGGCGGCGAGCATGCTGAAAATCAACTCCGGCACGGATTCATAGAACTTGAGGAGCACATTGCCGACGAATCCGTCGCACACGACGACGTCCAGCGATCCGCGCGCGCTGCCCGCGGTGAGGATGTCGCGTCCCTCGACATTGCCGACGAAGTTGAGCCCCGCGTGCGATAGCAGCTTGTGCGCCTCCTTCACCGAGGCGTTGCCCTTCTCCGATTCCTCGCCGTTGCTGAGCAGCCCGATCGACGGCTCGGGGCGGCCGAGGATGTCCTCGGCGTAGACCGAGCCGAGTCGCGCGAACTGCACCAGCTCCTCGGCCGAGCAGTCGACGTTCGCGCCCGCGTCCACGAGCACCACCGGATGCTTGAGCGTTGGGATCATCGCGGCGATCGCGGGGCGCGTGAGGCCGTGATGCAGCTTGAGCAGGAACACGGAGGACGCCATTTGCGCGCCCGTGTTGCCGGCGGAGACGAACGCATCGGCCTTGTCGGCGGCGTGGAGCTTGAGGCCCACGACCATCGAGCTGTGCGGTTTGCCCCGAATCGCGGCCGTCGGGCGATCCGTCATCTCGATGACGTCGGGTGCCTCGACGATGCTGACGCGCGCGCGTGCCGAATCGAAGCCACTGGACTTCTGGGATTCGAGCCGGTTCAACTCATCCTGAATGAGTCGCGTGCGACCAATCAGAATGACCGTATGTTCGGATCCAAGCTCGGCGAGGGCGAGTAAGGCGCCAGCGACGGGCGATCGGGGAGCATGATCGCCCCCCATCGCGTCCACGGCGATCCGCGCCAAAGCTAAGCTTCCTTTGCTTCGACCCGCTGCACTCCGCCGTAATAGCCGCACTCGGCGCACACACGATGCGGACGCTTCATGCTCTGGCAGCGCGGGCAGCGCTGGATGGCTATTGCCGGTGCTTTCTTATGTGTATTGCGCGCGCGCTTCTTCCGCTTCGATGTTCTGCGCTTCGGGACGGCCATGGGTGCTCAGTCGGTAGAAAAAGGTTCAGTGCTCGAAATCGACCTGGTGGATCAGTTGTCAGTGCCGCGCGATGTTCGCAACTCGGCCCAGCGTGCATCTACAGCGGGCGGGCAGCTGCACGCTCCCGCATTGAGCTCGGCACCACACGTCGGACAGAGCCCCTTGCAATCCTCGCGGCACACGGGAAAGCGCGGAACCGCGAGGAGCCACTGCTCCCGCACCGCAGGGCGCAGATCGAGCGTCCGTGCTTTGGGCGCAAGCTCGTAGACCTCCGGGTCGTCGATCTCGTCGCCCGCTTCCGCGTACAACACGTGCACGTTCTCGGTGACCTTCACCGTCGTGTCGGTCAGGCAGCGCCGGCACGGTACGGTGGCCGTGCCTTCGATCGCGCCGCTCCAGTAATAACGGCCGGGACCGGCGACTGAGAGCCGGCCGGTTGCGCGAACGGCGTTTTCCGGACGCATGTCGCCCTCGATCCAGATTGGATCGTCCGTGCTCAGTGCGCCGTTGACGGCAGCCGCCTGGTCGTCCAGCGAGCGAATGTCGAAAGACAGCATAACCCATGAAACTACTTGAAGATGAGCCGTTCGGCAAGCCGCGCTTCATGGTACAAACGGCGCTCGTGCGCGCGGTGCGTGCCCTCCCTCAGCGGGCGGCGATCAGCTCCGACTCCGAAAAAAAGTAGCGCGACTCGCGCGTTGCATTCTCGTCCGAATCGGAGGCGTGAATCGCGTTGCGCTCCTTCGATTCCGCGAAGAGCGCCCGGACGGTTCCCTTCTCGGCTTCCTTCGGATCCGTCGCGCCGATCGCCTTGCGCAGCGACGCCACCGCGTCGGCCTTCTCGAGCACGAGCGGCATGCACGGCCCCGAAGTCATGAATGACACGAGGGAGGCGAAAAACGGCCGGTCGCGATGGACGCCGTAGAACTGCTCCGCCTGCGCGGTCGTGAGGTGCAGCACGCGTGCGGCGCGTACACGAAAGCCCTGCGCCTCGAGGTGGGCGATGATCATTCCTGCCTTGTTGGTGCCCAGGGCATCGGGCTTTACGATCGTGAGCGTTTGACTATCAGCCATG
>DATHJR010000103.1:0-2448 GCA_035286525.1 Gemmatimonadaceae bacterium
CGTCACGGCGTGCAGGCGCTTGCGGAGGTCGGCGGATCCCGGAAGTCCCTTGACGTACCATCCGAGATGCTTTCGGAACTCGATCGCGGCGCCGCGCTGATCGACCTCGTACGCGTCGGCCATGCGCGCGTGATCGAGCGCGATCTCAAAGCGCAGTTCGACGGATGGCGCGGCTGGCATTGGCTTGCCGTCGAGCAGCGCGCGTGCCTGCGTGAAGATCCACGGCTGGCCGAACGATCCGCGTCCGATCATGACGCCGGCGCATCCGGTCTGCTCGCGCATGCGAGCCACATCGGCCGCGGAGCTGACGTCGCCGTTGCCAAGCACGGGAACACCGACTGCGGCGACCACGGCGGCGATCTCGTCCCAGTTGGCTCGGCCGGAATACATCTGCGTGCGCGAGCGCGCGTGGAGCGCGATGACGGCTGCTCCGGCATCCTCGCAGACGCGCGCGATCTGTACGGGGTCTCGCATCTCCTCGTTCCACCCGCTGCGAATCTTCGCGGTGACGGGAAGGTGCGTGCGCGCGCGGACGCCGCGAATGATGTCGGCGACGAGCGTGAGGTCCTTGAGGCATCCGGAGCCGCCATTGCGCTTCACGACCTTCTTCACCGGGCAGCCGAAGTTGATGTCGATGAAGTCCGGCGCGAACACGTCGGTCACGAATGCGGCGGCGTCGCCCATGGCGGCGGGATCGGAGCCGAAGATCTGCACACCGATCGGATGCTCGTCGGCGCCGAAGCGAAGCTTGGCGATGGTCGCCTCGTTCTCGCGGCGAATGCCTTCGGCGGAGAGGAACTCGGTGATGACCACATCAGCGCCGAAACGCCGGCAGAGCCGCCGGAAGGGCGACTCGGAGACTCCCGCCATGGGCGCGAGGTAAAGCGGAACGGAGTTCGACAACGCGACCGGGAAGCGCATCTGTGGAAATCTAGCTGTAGTTGCAACTCCATGCAACGCATGGAGTTTGACACTCGCTGTGGTGCACGATAGCTTCATGCGGTGCTGCGGGCAGAATCCCGCGTGCCTGCACCGAACCGCTGACGAGGGAATTGATGGAACTGCGCCAGTTCTTCACCGAAGACGCAATCAAGCTCGAGCTCGAGTCCACGACAAAGGACGACGTGCTGAAGGAGCTGATCTCCTTGCTGGGTCTCGACGAGAAGTCGGAGGGAATGCTGTACAAGATGCTGAAGCGGCGGGAGAACCTCGGCTCCACGGGCATAGGACGGGGGATCGCGATTCCGCACTGCCGGTCGCTCGTGGTGAGCAAGCTGCGCGTGGCGTTTGGGCGGAAGGCGAGCGGCGTGGATTTCAAGGCGATCGATGACAAGCCGGTGAACTTCTTTTTTCTGATCGTCGCGCCGCCGCTCGAGGTGTCGAACCAGTATCTCCCGGTGCTGGGGAAGATCGCGCAGTTCAGCAAGGAAGCGGACGTGCCACAGCGGCTGCTGGGGCTGACGGAGCCGGTGCAGTTTTTGAGGCTGTTGGAGGAGAAGGGCGTGTAGGGTGGGAGGCTGCTCGACTTGACAGCGGAACCGTACTCCATTATTTCGCTATTATGCGAAATAGCCAAAAGGCGACACAGTCGAGCAGGGCGAGCGTGCAAGTGCTCAAGGCCGCCGCCAGCCCCGTGCGGTTGGCGATCCTCGACTACCTGAAAGCTCCGGCCAGGCACTTCCCGCCCCAGACGGACGGTGACTTCCAGCGCGACGGCGTTTGCTCCGACTTCATTCGCGAGAAGATGGGAATCGCCGCCGCCACCGCGTCCAGGCATCTCACCCTGCTCACGGATTCGGGCCTCCTGGTCGCCACCCGCAGGAAAGGCTGGGTGTTCTACCGGCGCGATGAGGCGGCGATTCGCCGGTTCGTCAAGCAACTCCAATCCACTCTCTGAGATCGAAGCTATGTCGCTGAGCTACGTGCACGTCGATGTCTTCGCGCAACGCCCCTTCAGCGGCAACAGCCTTCCCGTCTTTCCGAATGCGCCGGCGCTGAGCGCCAGGCAGATGCAGCGCATCACCCAGGAGCTGCGCCACTTCGAAACAATTTTCCTCGAGCCCACGGCGGATCCGAACATTGTTCGCGCTCGCGTGTTCGATCTGAGCGAGGAGCTTGCCTTCGCCGGACATCCGCTCATCGGCGCGGCGGCGGTCCTCCACGCCCGCGCCGGCAGCGACACGCCGCAACGCTGGACGTTCGAGCTCGCCGCGAAATCGGTCACGATCACGACCGAGCGGACGCCACGCGGCTACTTCGGATTGCTGAATCAGGGCGCTCCGGAGTTCCTGGGAGAAGTCGACGCCCGCGAATCGATGTCCGCCGCCTTCGCGCTCACGCCAGACGATCTTCGACCCGATCTGCCGCTCGAGGTGGTGAGCACGGGGCTTCGCTATCTCATCGTTCCCGTACGGCGCGGTGCCCTGCAACGAGCGAGGGTTCGCAGCG
>DATHJR010000104.1:0-19022 GCA_035286525.1 Gemmatimonadaceae bacterium
GTCGCCGACATGGTCCCCGACAACGTCGGAACGTGGCTCTTCCACTGCCACGTCTCCTTCCACAACGCCGCGGGAATGGCCGTCCGATATCGTGTGCTTCCCGCGGGTGCGCGTGTCTCGAGCAGGGTGGCAAACACTCACGCCGTCGCGAGCACAGCGCGGTGACACACGACGATGCCGCGAGGCCCACGGCGGCCTCGCGGCGTTGGCTCAGGGTACGACTGCAGTCTCCCGCGGCTGCTTGTACGTGAACCGCTTCCCCTCGTAGTTCCGGAAGATCACCTCGTCGTCCGTGATCGACTCCACGTACTCGGGGAGGAGCGGCACCTTGCCACCGCCGCCCGGAGCGTCGATGACGAAGTGCGGCACCGCGAGCCCAGACGTCCATCCGCGCAGCGCCTGGATGATCTCGAGCCCGGTCTGAACCATCGTGCGGAAGTGCTCGCCCCCCGCCACCTGGTCGGCCATGTAGATGTAGTAGGGACGCACGCGCGCCTTCAGCAGCTCGTGCATCAGCTTCATCATCACCTTCGGATCGTCGTTCACGCCCTTGAGCAGCACTGTCTGACAGCCGAGCACGACTCCGGCGCGCGACAGCCGATCGAGCGACGCAACGGCGGCCGGCGTGAGCTCGCTCGGGTGATTGAAGTGCGTGTTCATGTAGATGGGATGGTACTTCTGCACCATCTCGCAGAACTCGGGCGTGATACGCTCCGGCAGATGCGAGGTGATCCGGCTCCCGATGCGGATGATCTCGACGTGCGGAATCTCGCGCAGCTTCTGGAGGATGTACTCGATTCGCCGGTCCGAGAGCATCATCGGGTCGCCGCCGGAGAGAATTATGTCACGAATCTCGGTATGCTCGCGAATGTACGCGAAGGCCGAGTCGTACTGGTTGAGCGGAATCTTTTCCGGATCGCCGACCTTCCGGCGCCGCGTGCAAAACCGGCAGTAGGACGCGCAGACGGGGCTGACCAGAAAGAGCGCGCGATCCGGGTACCGGTGGGTGATGTTCGGCACCGGCGAGTCGCCATCCTCATCCAGGGAGTCGACGACGCCGTCCACGACCTCGAGCTCGCGGATGCTCGGCACGTACTGGTTCCACATCGGATCGCCTACTTCCTTGATCTGCTCAAGCGCCGCCGGCGTGATGCGCACCTGGAAACCGTCGAACGCCGGGCGCAGCGCCTCGACGTCGATCACGTCGTGGCCGAACTTCTCGGCCAACTTCTCGAGTGTGTCCACGCTTCCTTCGCGCAGGACCTTCTGCCACTCACTCATGGCGAGCCTCCTCGCCGGCGCGATGCGCCAGCTGCTTCGAGAAAATCACGCGATCGTCGTCGACTGCATAAAACCCGCTCACACGCGCCCGTTCCACGTATCCGCCGCGCTCGTAGAACTCCCGCGTCTGCGCGTAGGCATCGCGCGACGACGTCTCGGCCACGAGCAGGCGCGCACCGCGGGTACGCAGGAGCTCCTCCACCGCTCGCATCATGGCGCTCCCATAGCCACCGCCCTGTGCGCGCGGGTCCACCGCGATCCAGTAAAGGTCGTAGCCACCTTCACTGCATGGTGTGGGCCCCCAGCACGCGTAGCCCTGCAGCGCGCCCTGGTCATCGAATGCGCCGAGCAGCTCGTACGACTTGGCGCTCCGCATACCCTCGTCGAAGAGCTCGAGCGCCACGTCGATCTCCGCGGGTGCGAAAACGCCCGTCGCTTCGAGGATCTCGACGAGGCGCCCACGATGGTGCGATGCGAGCGGACCGACGAGCCGGGCAGCGCGCCCGGCGCTCACGGTGCCGCTCAGCGCTGCCCGACGGCGAACAGCTCGAGGGCGGCGACCTGCTCCTCGGCCACTACGCCGGAGAGCCGCTGCGCGAGCGCCCACTGATCGGCGGTGGACGGGCGCTCGCGGTGCAGCCCGCGCTCGCAGATCGCGCGCACGAGCGCGCCGAAGTCGAGCCCTTCCACGCCGGCCATGCGCGCGAGCCCGGCGTCCGGCGCGAGATCGGGGTTCGAGTTCACCTCGAGGATCCACGGCTTGCCCGCGCGATCGATTCGGAAGTCGACGCGCCCGTAACCGTCCCCGCCCACCACGCGCCACGCCTGGAGTGCGATACGCTGGAGCTCCTCGGTGAGATCCGCGGAGAGTTTCGCCGGACACTGCGGTTGAGTGCCCGAGTCCTCATCGCTCCCCGTTTCCCACTTCGATCGGTACGACACGATACGCCACATCCCTTTCGGCATCGCATCGAACTGAATCTCTGAAACGGGAAGCACCTGATCGCCGACGATGCCGACGTTCACCTCGCGGCCGTCGATGTAGCGCTGCACGATCACCTCGTCCCATCGCTCGTGCATCGAGCTCACCCGTTCGGCCAGCGCCCGCGCCGTGCGCACGACGGAGCGCTGCTCCACGCCCACCGATGCATCTTCGGCGGCCGGCTTGCAGATCGCGGGAAAGCCGACCGCGGGAATCGGCTCGCCGCGGCGCGCTATCGCGAAGCGCGGAATCGGAAGGCGGCAGCGATCGAGAATCGCGTTGACGACGTGCTTGCGTAGGCACAGTGAGGCCGTCCACGACGAGCTGCCCGTGAACGGGATGCCGAGCACCTCGAGTGCCGAGATGACAGTGGGCTCCAGCTCAGCCACGCCATCGATGCCCTCGCAGAGATTGAACGCTACGTCGCACTTGGTGCGGCGCGTGCGCTCGATCCACCGTCCATCGGTGTTCACCGGCACACGCACGACCTGGTTCCCCTCGGCCGCCAGCACCGCTTCCACCGCCTCGACCGTTTCGAGGATGAGCAGATCAGCCGACTTGCCGAGCGCCGCGGCGCCGTCGAACAGGAGTGCAATTTTCATCGAGTCCCTTTCTCGTGGTGGGGCCGATGCGCACGAGCTCCGGAAACGCGCTCGCCCGCTCAGCCCAACGACGCCGCGCGTCGTACTCGACGCACGGCCTTTCCCGACAGGGTGACACCCTGTCGCTCCGCGGCGAAACGCAGGGAGCGCTGGATGAGCTCATCGTAGCTCAATCCGGCTGCCCGCGCCGCTTTGGGAAAGCACGAGTTGTCCTCGGGATTGGGAAGGATTCCCGGAAGGGGATTCACTTCCACCACGTTCGGCACGCCAGTGGCGTCGAGTCGCACATCGATGCGCGACCAGTCACGGCAGCCAAGAACCTGGTAGGCGGAGAGCACGACCTCTTCGATCCTGCTCCGCAGCGCCTCGTCGATCCTCGCAGGACACTCAAAAATCTCCAACGGGTGGCTCCGGTCGTCCCAGAGCCACTTGGCTTCGAAGCCGTACACCGGAAGCGCGCCCGGTGGCAGAGCATCGAAGTTCATCCCGACGAGCGGCAGCACGTGCGCGCCGTCGCCGTTACCCATCACCGCGCAGGTGAACTCACGGCCGGGGAGATATTCCTCCACCAGCACGGGCTGCGCGTACCGCTCGAGGAGAAACGCAGTCTGTGCCTGCGCCTCGGCCACCGTGCGGCAATAGTTGTCCTCCGTGATTCCCTTGGACGAGCCCTCGTGCACCGGCTTCACGAACAGTGGGAGCCGAAGGCGTGAGCTGCCGCTCTTCGTCCTGCGTGTGGTGAGACGGTCGAGCATCGCCGGGATCTCGGCAGCGTTCCGGATGAGCGCGAAGGGCGCCGTCGGAACGCCGTGGTACGCCAGAAACTCTTTCGCGCGCGCCTTGTCGAGGCAGAGCGAGAGCGAGAACGGATCGGATCCCGAGTACGGGATGCCGAAGAATTCGCAAATTGCGGGAACGTGGGCTTCGCGGTTCACGCCGCCCATTCCTTCCGCGATGTTGTAGACGATGTCCGGCTGAGTCGCCCGCAGGCGCTCGGGGAAATCTGCGTTCGCTTCGAGGCGGACTACTTCGCCGAGCGCGCTGAGCGCCTGCTCGACGGCGTAAATGGTCTCCGCGCTGTCCCACTCCGCGAACTCGTCGTCGACCTCGGCGGCGGCAATGCCGGCAGCTCGCGAGCCAGCCGTGAGGTGCGGCGCGCTCGCCCAATCGGAGTCTGCGCCACTGGGAGGCTCTTCGTCGGGAAGCGCATCTTCGGCGCCGTCCTCGAGACGAAGAGCAGGAACTTCAGGCTTCTGATTGTAGGCGAACCCGATTCGTGTCATCCGATCCTGCTTGAGGTCAGACAATTCCGGTCGAACAGTCGCCACCACCCGGCCCGCACACCCATTCACCCATTGACGCGCGAGTCGCAGAAATCGTTCAGACCGCGGCGCTCTCACTGCTCGACAAAACGCGATGTCGTTTCGAGTGTGCGAGCAAATTAAGAGTCGATGAAATGCAGCGCAATGATTTTTTGCTTGTGCGCGATCTTTATTTCAGACTTTGTGAAATCCGACTCTCGCCGCTTCTCGCCGATCCTCGCCGACGTAGATCTCGAAGTCGGAGAAGAATCCGGGCGCCTCCGCCGCGAGCAGGCGAAGCGTCGCGACGGCCATCCGGCGAATCTCGAGCTCTGCGCCCTCGCTCGACCGCAGCTCGAGCATCGTTCTCCAGGCGCGAGCGTTCGCCGTCACCACGATTTTCGTCTCGGTGGAGTTCGGCAGAACGCCCCGCGCCGCCTCGCGCGCCATCTTCCGACGATGGACTTTGTCTCCCACCCAGGCGTAACGCTCCATGAGCTGCTCTACGAGCGAGATGTAGCTCGCGAGCGCGCCGTCGACCTGAGCGCGCCACGCGCCCTCGAGCGCTTCGTCGCCCGCCACCGCCGGCGGCACGACGAAGCTCGCGTCCTTCTCGTCGACGTAGCGCTGCGAGAGTTGGGAGTAGGCGAACCCTGCCCGGTGCCGCACCAGCTCGTGCGTGAGCGAGCGGCTGACGCCCTCGAACAGCAGCGTGTAGTTCGCGTGCTCGAGAACGCTCCCGTGCCCCTGCTTCTTGATGTTCTCGAGGTAATCCCGCGTGGTGCGCCTGGCGGGGTTCTTCTGGCTCATGTAGCAGAGGCGTCCCGCGAACTCGGCCAGCTGTTCGCCGGCGGTGCTCTCGCCGAGCCACGCGACGGCGAGGTGCTCGGGGGCGGTGAAGGTTGGCTTCGCGAGGAGGGTGATGCGCGGCTCGTAGTAGTACACGGATCTCCAGGAGTTGACTGACGCGGCTCAGTGGCCGCAGATCATCGAAAGTCGAAAGTGGCTCCACGCGCGCTCGCGCTCGATCGTGTCGAGCGCGGTCCGGGCGTCGAGCGGAAGCTGCGGAAGAGTGGGATCGTACTTCACGTCTCCGATCGCGAGGGCGCCGGTGGGCACCTTCACGCCGGGGTTGAAAATATTTTGCGGGTCGAACGCCTGCTTCACCATGGCGAACAGCGCCACGGACTGCGCATCCCACACCCGCGCGAGCAGCGGCGTGCGGAGCCGGCCGTCGCCGTGCTCGCCGGCGATCGTGCCGCCGAGCTGCGCCGCGAGTGAGGTCACCTCGTCGAGAATCGCTCGCACCGCTTCGCGCCACCCCGGTCGCTGGACGTCGATCAACGGGTTGACGTGCACGTGCGAGTCGCCCGCATGTCCGAAGATGACTCCTTTCACCTCGTGGCGCGCGAGAATCTCGCGGACGCCGCGAATGTACTGCGGGAGCTTCTCGGGCGGCATCGCGGCGTCCTCGATGAACTGCATCGACTTGAGCGAGGGCGACAGCCGGTTGAGGACGGGACTCGCGGCGTGGCGGAGCGCCCAGATGCGCGCCTCGTCCTCCGAGTTGAGCGCGACGGTGACGCGGGTCGCGCCGCACGCGGCGAGCGCCTGCCCCATTACCGTTGCCGCGGCGGCGGCTGAGCTCTCGTCGCCCGCCTCGATCTCCACGAGAAGCACCGCCTCGCAGTCGCTCTCGATCGGCACGAGCGACGGCCCGCTGCGCGCCACGTCGATGAAGGTGCGGTCCAGAAGCTCGCACGCGCTCGCGCCACCGACCCGCGCGCGCGTGGCGCCGTTCACCGCCTCCTCCAGCGTCGGGAACTCGGCGACGAGGCTGCTCGTCGCGCCGGGCAGCGCGGCGAGCGACAGCTCGACGCCGACGAAGAGCGCGAGCGTTCCCTCGCTGCCAATGAGCAGCTCCAGGAGCTCGCCGCTTCGGGCATAGTCGGCGAGCGCGTACCCCGACGAATCCTTCCGCACGCCCGGATGCGAGCGCACGCGCGCTGGCGACGCCAGGATCGCCGAGTGCGCGGTCGCGAGAAAGCGCTCGACCGCGGGTACGTCGGGAAGCGGCGCGTTGCGCCTGATCAGCGCGCGCGAGCCATCGTCGAAGACGCAGTCGAGCGCCGTCACCCACGCGCGAGTCGCGCCGTAGCGCAGCGTGTGCGCGCCGGCGGCGTTCGTCGCCGCCATTCCGCCGATCGTGCAAAATGCGCCACTCGACGGGTCGACCGGAAAGCGCAGTCCCTGCGCCCGCGCGCACTCGTTCACCGCGCCGCGCACGGCGCCTGGCTCCGCCATCACGCGCCGCCGCTCCGTATCGATTGGACCAATGGAGTCGAGCCGGCTGAGATCGACGATCACGCCCGGACCCACCGCGCCGCCGGCCATCCCGCTGCCGGAGCCGCGCGCGATCAGCGCCGTGCGACTCGCCGACGCCCAGCGGACGAGCGCCGCGACATCATCCGCGCTTGCGGGAACCGCCACCGCCGAGGGAATCGCGCGCGCGATCCCCGCGCCCTCGGCGTACACCGCTCGCGCGGAATCATCGTCGCGGAACACACCACGAAATCCGGCGGGCCTCACGCTCGGCACATTGACGCGTCCCTCGCCCGTTGACAAGCCGCTCGTGGTCCCGTCATCATGCAGCATGGAGAGCGAAGTACCGCTGCGACACGTCGGACCGCTGATCAAGATCGAAACCGACCGGCGGCTCGGACACGAATGGGATGAGTGGGACGGCGGCGCGCTCGACAACGGTGGCGACTTCACCTCGCCCACGCGCCTCTACTTCGGCTTCACGGCCGTCGGCATCATTCTCGTGGCCATCCTCGCCGCGGCTGCCGTGTATCTCCTCGCGCCGCGCCTCGCGCTCCTCTCGCGACGACTTCCCGCCGCCCTCTTCCTCGGCATCGTCGCCACGGTGTCCTTGTCCCTCGCGTGGCTCACGCTCCTCGCGCTCTCCGTGTGGACCGGCCGCGCGCTCCTGCCGGAAAAGCTGGCCGAGCGCGGACTGCTGCTCCGCACGCTCCAGCTGGCGTGGCGGGTGGGAGAGCTCTTCGGCGTGAAGCGCGACTGGACTGGCCACGCCAGCGTCGCCGTGTACAACCAGCTCGCGCTCGCACGGGAACGTCGCGTGAATCCGTCGGAGCTCCTGATCCTCATCCCGCGCTGCCTCTCGCGCGAGGCGCTCGAGGGAGTTCTCGAGATCGCGAAGCGCTACGGCGTCTCCGCGTTCGTCGCCACGCGCGGACAGCTCGCGCGCCGCGTCATCCGCGAACGGCGTCCAAAGGCGGTGGTCGCGGTCGCCTGCGAGCGCGACCTCGTGAGCGGGCTGCACGATGTCGCCGGGCGAGTACCGGTCCTCGGGCTGCCGATGACGCTCCCCAACGGTCCATGCAAGGACGCGTCGCTCGATCTGGTACGGATGGATGAGTTTGTCCGGAAGTATCTGGTGAAGAAGCTCTAGCGTCATGGATTGAAAATTCGACGTCGTTCCCCGCAAGAACCCTCGCGCTTCGAACTCATCCGTTTTATTCGTTCGCCCGTTCAATTCGTACCATCAACAGTTAGCGCCCGCATTGCGCATTCGCTTTCAGATTCGCGACTGCCGCTCGTGCGAGCACTAACAGAGTGAAATGCGAATGGAACGGATCAAACGAACTAAACGGACAAACTCGGTGAAGTTGAAGAGCCTCTAATTCGCGACGCCACCGTCAGAGCCCCAACGGGCTCACGACCGGCGGCTCTACCGAGTAATCGTAGAATCCGCGCTTCGACTTCTTTCCATAGTAGCCCGCGAGCACCATCCGCTTTAGTAGCGGCGGCGGCGCATACCGCTTCTCGCGATATTCGTCGAACATGATCTCGGCAATCTTGTAGGTCGTGTCGAGGCCGACGAAGTCGAGCAGCGTGAACGGACCCATCGGGTAGCCGGTGCCGAGCATCATCCCCTTGTCGATGTCCTCGACGCTTGCCACGCCGTGCTCCAAGGCGCTGATGGCGTCCAGGAGATACGGGACAAGCAGCAGGTTCACGACGAACCCCGAGTTGTCCTTGGCCGCGATCGGCTCCTTGCCGAGCTTCTTCGCGAACGCGAAGGCGCGCGTGAAGGTCTCGTCGCTCGTCGTCACCGTCTTCACGACCTCGACGAGCTTCATCACCGGCACCGGGTTGAAGAAGTGCAGCCCGACCATCCGGTCGCCGCGACCGCTCACCGCCGCCATTGCGGCGATCGTGAGGCTCGAGGTGTTCGACGCGAAGATCGTGTGCGCCGGGCACAGCGTGTTGAGCTCCTTCCAGATCGCGTTCTTGAGGTCGAGGTCCTCGATGATGGCCTCGACCACGATGTCGGCGGCCGCCAGCCCGGCGACGGAAGTCGTGAAGGTCAGTCGGCCCATCGTCTCCGCGCGCGCCTGTTCCGTGAGCTTCCCCTTTTCGATCGCCTTGCCAAGCGACTTCTCGATGCTCGCGCGAGCGCGCTTTGTCGACGCGTCATCGACCTCGCGCACGATGGTCTTGAATCCGTTGAGCGCCGCCACCTGCGCGATGCCCGAGCCCATGAGTCCTCCGCCGAGTACGCCGACGGTCGCAATCTCTGTCATTTGTTGGTCGATGAGAGGAGAAGGAAAGGTAGAACGATCAGGGCCAGCGAAGACCGGCGCTCGCTGTGATGGCGGAGAGTAGCGACGGGCGCAGCAGCTCTCCGCGCTCGAGGCGATCCAACATCTGCTCGAGCGCGAGCTGGGCGCCTGCGACCTGCGGTCCATGGCTCCGCGCAACGAAGTATCCGGCCACGACGCCGGCCGCCACGGGCAACGCCGCTACGGCGGCCATAACACCAAGCGCGACGAGAATTCCGGTGGCCACGCCGCCACTCGCGAGCAGGCTGGCGCCGCCCGCCAGACGCTGCGAGCGCACGTTCGCGAGACTCGCGTCGAGGCGCACGATGGAGCGCTCGGCGTCCACCGCGATCACCGTCGCCGAAACCTCCTCGGCTCGCGCGAGCCGATAACCGTGCCCACCGACGTTCAGAATACGGCGAAACTCCGTGGCCATCCCCCCGCGCGGCTCCCACGCGATGCGATCCGGGAAGCGGCGCTTCACCCGCAGCGACTCCTCTCGCTGCATCGCTTCATCGAGGCGGTCGAAGAGCGCGGCGGGCGTCCCGCGCACCGTCCGGCTCGCGGAGACCGTCGCCGCACCGAACAGCGCCGCAATGCGTCCACGCTCGACGGGCACCGCGACGCGCGACCGCTCCTCCGCGAGCGCCTGTCGCAGATGCTTCGCGGGAATCCCCACTTCGTTGCCAACGTCGAGGATCTGCGCCTCGGTGAGCGTCAACTCGCCGGGATCCGCCTCCTGCGCCTGAAGCTCGGCCGCGCGCGCGAGCGCCCGTTCGAGCGCCGCGCGCTCCAGGGGCACCGGCGCGACTGGCGCCGCGGGCGCGACCGGCGGCGCGGGGGCCGCCGGCGCCGCGACGGGCGCCGTCACGGACTTGGACTCGTCCTCCATCAGTCCGCCGCCTTCATCACTGCATCGAGTCGCTGGTCCATTCCGTCGATGATCGACTGCTTCAGAGGGAACGCGCGCACGAACACCGAGTCGACATCGCCTCCAGCTATCCGTACGCGTGCTTCCGACAGATAGTGTCGCTCGTAGCCGTCCACGAGCTCCGGGATCGCACGCTGCAGGAGCATCGCGCCGCCGCGAACCTTCGCCGGACTCTCGTATTGCGCCGCGGCTCCCGCTCGAAACTCCGCGGGCGAGATGCGCTCGCGCGCCGCTTCCTCCGCCACGACGCCGATCACCTCATGCGCGAACTCGTACACGGCCTCGAGCGACGAGTCCGCGCTTGCCGGAAACCCGATTGCAACTGAGTGCTGCCCCTCGAAAATGCCGCGGCCCTCGCCGCCGAGCGGAAGGCTCAGCACGATCTCGCCGGTGGGAAGCTGCACACCGCGGAGATAGCTGCGGAGCTGCTTCAGGTATCGCTGCGAAAATTCGCTGTCGACGGCGGCGAGCGCGGGGCGCAACGCGTGCTGCTGCTCGCGCCAGTAGCGCTCGTAGAACTTCGAGTGCTCGTCAGTGAGCGAGAGCGCGAACATCTTGAGCCACGCGCGATCGGCGTCCGTGCGATACACGGTTCCGAGCGCGGCCATCATGTCGGTGGTTTCCGCGGCGGTGCGAGGCGCCCGTTTCCACGTGGACAGCGCGGAGGGATGCTTCTTTCCCGACGCGGCGTCTTCGCCGGCCGTGAGAAAGGCCGCGATGTCGTTTCCCATTTCCTCCCAACTGCCCTCGCGCAGCGCGAGGCGCGCGCCCTCGAGGAGGCGCGGATTCAACCGCAGCCCGTGCCGCAGCGCATCCGCGCTGTCATCGAGCTGGGTGGTGATGTTGCGACTGTTCTTCGCGACGATCGTCGCGTCCCGGTAATCGCGCCGGAACGGTGGCGTGCGCGAAGTGTCCGCGACCAGCATGGCGTAGCCGTGCAGCCACAGATCGACGACGTAGCGCGTCTTCACCGGCCACGGAGTCTGCCCGATGACTTCCTGGCTGATGCTCGGCGCAGCCACCGGCTCCGCTTCGGGCTTTGTGTTTGCGCCGACGAGCCCGGAACAACCGGCGGCGAGCAGGATTGCGCTCGCCGCCGCGGCGCGACTACGCCTCGAGAGATTCAATGATCACCGCAATCCCCTGACCGCCGCCGATGCACGCGGAGCCGAGCCCGTACCGCTTGCCTGTGGCCTTCAGCGCGTGCAGCAGATGGGCACAGATGCGCGCGCCTGACGCAGCGAGCGGATGACTCAACGCGATCGCGCCGCCGTGGATGTTCAGTTTGTTGCGATCGATGCCGAGCGACCGCTCGACTGCGCACACCTGACTTGCGAACGCCTCGTTCACCTCGACGAGGTCGATCTGGTCGAGCGTCATCCCGGCCTTCATGAGCGCGATCTGCGATGCGGGCACCGGGCCGATGCCCATGATGGTCGGGTCGACGCCCACGACGCCCCAGGACACGAGCCGCGCCAGCGGCTTCTTCCCCGTGCGCTTCGCATACTCCGCGCTCGAGATCACGAGTGCCGCTCCGCCATCGCCAATGCCCGACGCATTTCCAGCCGTGACGAGTCCACCCTCCTTGAACACCGTTCGCAGCTTCGCGAGCCCTTCCTTGGTCGTGTCGGGGCGCATGTGGTCGTCGCGCGCAAAAATCTCTTCCTTCTTCGTCTTCGGGTTGCGCACCGGCACGCCGACGACCTCGTCCGCATAGATGCCGGTCGCCCACGCATCGCGCGCGAGCATCTGCGAGCGGTGCGCGAACTCATCGCTGCACAGCCGGTCGACGCTGAACTGCTCGCCGACCTTCTCCGCGGTGTCGCCCATCGCCAGGCCGGCGTACGGATCCTTCAGCCCCTCCCACAGGGAGTCCTCGAGCACGGGACTCTTGCCGAGCGCAAGTCCCCATCGCATGCCGCGCGCGATGTGCGGCGCCTGCGACATGGACTCGCCGCCGCCCACGAGACAGATCTCCGCCTCGTCGAGCAGGATCTCCTGCGCGCCGCTCACCACGGCCTGAAAACCCGAGCCGCACAGCCGATTCACGGTGAGCGCCGGCACCTCCTGCCGGACTCCGGACTTCAGCGCGACGTGCCGAGCATAATAGATGGTATCGGACGTCGTCTGCATGACGTTGCCGAAGATCGCGTGCTGGATCTCCTTCGGCTCAACGTGCGCGGCCTCCATGGCCGCCTTGCTCGCGAAGACGCCAAGATCGATGGCGCTGAAATCCCTGAGCGCGCCGCCAAAGGTGCCGAACGGCGTTCGGACGCCGGAGAGGAAGACGATGTCGCGGTTGGTGCCCTGTGTGCCCACTGGAGTCCCCGAACGGTGGTGAGTCTCGAAAGATGACCACCTCCCTCGACGGGGGGAACTGCCAGGAATCAGCCCGCGCGCACGCGCGCCGCGATCCAGTCGCCTACCGCGCGCGTTCCGAGCGAACCGCCGATGTCCGGCGTGCCGACGCCGGCGGAGATCGCCGCGCGCACTGCGCGCTCGACAGCGGCCGCGGCCGCATCCTCACCAACTCCGTCGAGCATCATCGCGAGCGAGAGAATCGCCGCCATCGGATTGGCGATGTCCTTCCCGACGAGCGGGGGCGCGCTCCCGTGCACCGGCTCGTACATCGCGACGCGTCCCGGATTCCGATTCGCGCTCGGCGCGATCCCGAGTCCGCCCACGAGGATCGACGCGAGATCGGAGAGGATGTCGCCGAACAGATTTCCGGTGACGATCACCTGGAACGCCTCGGGCGTGCGGACGAGGTCCATCGCCATCGCGTCGACGTAGCGCGTGTCGCGCTTGATGTCCGCGTACTCGGCGCCAACCTCTTCGAACACGCGTCGCCAGAGCCCATGCGCGGCGATCGCGTTCGCCTTGTCGGCCATCGTCACTCGAGTCTTTCCGTGCGCGCGCGCCCATGCGAAGGCGTGGCGAATGATCCGCTCGACTCCCTTCCGCGTGTTCAGCTCCTCGGCGATCGTGATCTCGTCCGGCGTCCCCACTTTGAACGCGCCGCCGATACTCACGTAGAGCCCCTCCGTGTTCTCGCGGAAGACGACGAGATCGAAGTCGCGAACGGTTTTTCCCTTGAGCGGCGTCAGGCGGTCGTCGAACAGCCGCGCGGGGCGCTCGTTGACGTAGAGGTCCAGCTGAAAGCGCATCCCGAGGAGAATGTCGCGCGCGTGCACGTTGTCGGGCACGCGGGAGTCGCCGAGCGCGCCCACGAGGATCGCGCTGACGTCGCGGCCGAGTCGAAGCATCTCCTCGGGTGGAATCGTGATGCCGGTGCGCAGGTAGTGCTCCGCTCCCCAGGGGAGTTGTTCGACGACGACGCCCGGATGGTGCTGCGCCTCGACCGCGTCCAGCACCTTGAGCGCCTCGCCGACGACCTCGGGGCCGATGCCATCGCCGGCGATGACCGCGAGTGTGTGGGGCACGACTCAGCCTCGACGCGCTGCGCGCGTCACGTGGCGGCGACTCCGCGGCCGCAGGTGATGCAGTACTGCCAATGGATCTCGAGCTCCGTTCCGCATGCGGGGCACCGCTGAACCATGAGATTCTGCCCGAAGCTCGGGCAGAACATCACGCGCCGACCGTCCGGAAGCGTCCCGCCACAATACCGGCACGCACCGGCGGCGGTGCTCGCATTCGATGACACCGACGGGGCGCGCGGAGTCGAGCTGGGGGCGCCGCGTTGAATGCTCGTTGGCGAGTCGGCGAAGTGGCGCACCGCCTCCGCCGTGAGCGTCACGCGTGCGGCGGCGTAGTCGCGAAAGATGGCGGTGTTCGGATTCGGTGATGCGAGCTCCTTGCGCATCGCATTCTGCAGCGCCGGATCGCCGGTGGTGTAGCCGCGCTCGCCCGACAGCAGCTGGCAGAGCGCCGCCTCGTAGTCCTGATTCGTCTCGATCTCGAGCTCGGTGCGATTGTGCCGATACGGGATGAGCGTCTGATACACCTCCGACACTTCCACCGGCTGACTCAGGTACTGCGGGTGGCTGTTGCGAACATTTTGAACGAGCCGCCGAACGAGCCGATCGAGATCATCCATGTGCTGTGTCACTCAGGCGGGAGCTGCTGCTGTTTCGACGAGGAAATCCGTGCCCGAAGAATATGGAAGAATGCGGCGACGCCGTCCTTCCACGTGATCTTCTTTCCCTCGGCGTACGTGCGTCCATGATAACTGATCGGCACCTCGTACACACGCGCGCCCATCTGCGCGAGGCGCGCGACGATCTCGGGCTCGATTCCGAAGCGCGGGTTCGTCAGGTGCATCGCCTTGAGCGTGCGCCCGGTGAACGCCTTGTATCCCACTTCCATGTCGGTGAGGTTCAGATTCGTGAACATGTTCGACAGGAGCGTGAGCCCTCCATTTCCGAGCCGGTGCCAGAAGTAGAGCACGCGATGCGAGCCTGCGCCGAAGCGCGTGCCGACGACGGCGTCCGCGTGTCCCTCGAGAATCGGCCTGATCACCGCGGGGATGTCGCCAGGGTCGTACTCGAGGTCCGCATCCTGGATGATCGCGACGTCGCCCGTCGCATGCTCGCGCGCGGTCTGGATCGCCGACCCCTTGCCGCGATTCACCTGATGCCGCGCGACCAGCATTCGTCCGTCCGAGGCTCCCGCCCGCTCGGTGAGGCGCTCGAACGTCGAGTCCTTCGATGCGTCATCGACGGCGACGATCTGGATCTGTATTCCATCGGAGAGGATCTGATCACCGAGGGCCAACACGGCATCGAGCGTGCGGTCGATGGTGGCGGCTTCGTTGTAGCAGGGGATCAGGACACTGAGCGTGATCGGACTGGCGCGCACAATCAAACAAGAACCCCTGATGAAGTTGTCAGCGAAAATCCGTCACGGCTTCCCGACCTGCTCCATTTGCTTGTCGACATCCGTGGACACACGCTCCCTGCTGTCGCCGCCGACTCGATGAATGAGACGGGAGCCGAGGTTTTCCGTATGGTCCTGTGCATCGTTGAATCCGGCATAATAACCAAAAACCAGCCCTGCGCAGATCAAGAGGAAAGGCTTGAACATGAGACGGCTCCGAGGGAGAATGATAGTCTAGAACAGACTGTCCGTCTCGCCACGCGGTAACGATCGCGCCTCCCGAAACGACCGCATCTCGGGTAGCGGCGAGGGATCGAGCTTCATCCGCCCGCGCTCACGCTCGCTCGCCATCCATGCCTCGAACCCCGAGTCTACCGCACCCTTTGACTCGTCCTGCTGCGCCGCGGCGCGCGTCGCCAGCATGTTCGCATACTCATTCTGCGGATGGCCGTCGTGCCCGCGCACCCACCGCCATTCCACGCGGTGGTTGGCGGCGACATCCACCAGCTCCTGCCAGAGCTCGAGGTTGCCGATCTCGCCACCTTTCCGCCTCCAGCCGCGCCGGGCCCAATCGTGCACCCACGACGTCATCCCATCGATGAGGTACTTGGAGTCGCTCGTGAACACCACCACGCAGTTCCACTTCTTCGACGACGCGATATCGAGCGCCTCCATCGCGCTGCGAAGCGCCATGCGGTTGTTCGTCGTCGCCTTCTCCGACAGCCAGAAGTCGCGCCGCACGAGATCCCCGGTCTTTGGATGCACGAGCTCGATCAGCCCGCCCGCGCCTCCGGGATTCGATCCCTCGCGCCCGTTGCCGAGGCACGATTCGTCCGCATAGACCGCGAGCAGGCAGTTGGTGACGCCCGCCATCTAGTTGATCACCTGCAACGAGTCGATCTCATCGAGATAAATGATGATGAAGTCTCCGGTAGTCGGATGTACCGCCTCGATGCGCTCGCGGCCGTCGATGAGATGCAGCCTGTGGGGGATGACGATGTACTCGGTCCCCCGCCGGTAGACTGCGATGCGCTTCTTGTCGATGACCGCGCGCTCCAGCCGGTCGTACTGTTCGGTCGTCAGCTCGGCCATGCCATGGCCCTCAACCTTCACTCGGAATTGCGGATACTCCCTGCCGTGTCACGCTGCAAGGCAATATGTGGGCGAGCGATGACACCCGCTCGCGCACCTCGGTGATGCATTCCTCGGTTGCGATGATCAGTACGCATCCGCCACCAGAGGCTCCCAGCGCCTTTCCTCCGAGCGCGCCGTGCGATCGCGCCACCTCGAGGATCTGATCGATCAACGGAGTCGGGATTTTTTCGTGCAGCGATCGCTGGTGCTCCCAGTGTTCAGCAACCAGGAGGCCCAGGTCATCCACCGATTCGCGCTTCAACGCCTCGATCATCAGCTCGGCGAGCGCGCGCATTCGCGCGAGTGCGTTCACGACTCGTGGCACGCGGTCGCGATACGCGTCGAGCACCGCCGTGATCGTCGCGCCCGAAATTCTCGAGGCGCCCGTGTAGGCGACGATGCACTGCCGCTCGAGCGCCTCCACGAGCCGGTCGGACAGCGGAAGTTGCTCGACCTCGGTCTCGGAGCCGAAGCGCAGGCCGAGCGCTCCGCCGTACGCAGCCGCATAGTGGTCCTGGAATCCGCCGGCAATGCCGAGCTCCTCGACCTCCGCCGCCCGGCTTCGCCTTGCGAGCTCGCTGCGGGACGGCGACTCGTGTCGCCATTCCGCGATTGCGGCAGCGATGGCGACACCGGCGGCGGATGATCCACCAAGCCCGGCGCCGCGGGGAAAATCGCTCGCGATGTCGAGGCGCACATTCTCGAGGCCCGCTCGTCGCAATGCCGCCGCCGCGAGTGCGGCATCGCCCTCCACTTGCAGGAGGCCCGCCCGATCGGCGCGTGCGGAGTGATTCTCCATCGATACCTCGACGCCGCACGCGCAGTCGCCGAGCGTCGCGCGCGCGTGCATCGCGATCGCGAGGTTGCACACGCACCCACCCTGTTCCACTGTGTACGGGGGGACATCGGTCCAACCACCACCGAAATCGATGCGCACGGGCGCCTGCGCGACGACCTGTCGCACGGTTCAGCCCGAACGATCGAGAGCCGTCGACTTCCCGGATGCCCGCACCGGTGCGACTATCACTCCAGGCACGAAGTCTCGCGCGGCCGGAAGTCGGACGCCGATCGAGGCCGCGGTGCCGAAAGGGAGTGCGACACGCCGGAAGTCGTTGTACATATTGTAGTCGCGCATGCGAGGGGAGGGGAGCAGCAGCCCAAAGCTATCGCGTGCGGTGACGACCGCCAGCCCGACAGTCGGGCAATCGGCACGTCTCGTGCGCCCCAGGCGGCATATGCCAGATATTCGCTCGTTCGCAAATCGCACACTGATTCTACTTTCCAACCGCGAGCCGTACGAGCATCGGCGCGGCGAGAGCGGCATCGAAGTGCGTCGCCCGCCTGGCGGTCTCGTCACCGCGCTCGACCCCACGATGCAGGCGACCGACGGCGTGTGGGTGGCGTGGGGCTCCGGCTCCGCGGATGCCGAGACGGCGGATCGCGAGGGACGCCTGCGCGTGCCACCCGGCGAGGATGGATACACGCTTCGACGCGTGTTCCTCTCGGATGCGGAAGTGGACGGCTACTACATGGGGTTCTCGAACCGCTCGCTCTGGCCGCTCTGCCACATGCTCGTGCAGCACTTCGAATATCGCACCGACTACTGGAATATCTATCAGGAAGTGAACTCGAAGTTCGCGCACGCGGTCGCCGACGAGGTTCGACGCTCCCCGAAGAAACCAATCGTCTGGATCCAGGACTATCACTTCGCGCTCGCGGCGGAGATGCTGCGCGAGCTTGCACAACCGGCGCTCATCCACCAGTTCTGGCACATCCCGTTTCCGCCCGCGGACATTCTGCGGCTTCTTCCCACAGGCGTCGATGAAGCGCTGCTGCGCGGACTCCTCGGCAACGATCTCATCGAGTTTCACACGGAGCGGTACGCGCTCAACTTTCTCGGCTGTGTCGCGGAGCTGGTCCCCGAGGCCGAGATCGATGCGGACACGCTCGCGGTGCACTACGACGGCCGGCGGATCGATGTCGCGATCTTTCCGATCAGCATCGATGTGGAGCGCTACGAGCAGCTCGCGAACACGCCCGAGAGCACGGCCCTCGTCGAGCGACTCCGCACGCGCTACGCGTCCAAAGGGCAGCGCCTCGGACTCGGCGTCGATCGGGTGGACTACACGAAGGGAATTCCCGAACGGCTGCGCGCGCTGTGCGAGCTCTGGGAGCGGCATCCGGAAATGCGCGAGACGTTCACCTTTCTGCTGGTCGCGACGCCGTCGCGCTCGGAGCTTCCCGCCTATCGCGCGCTCGAAGAGGAGATGCTCTCGTCCGTCATCGAGATCAACGCGCGGTTCAAGACGGCGACCTGGCACCCGATCGTGCTGATCCACGAGAACGTGAGCGCGGACATGCTCGCGGGCGCGTACCGCGCCGCGGATCTCTGTCTGATCTCCTCGCTGCAGGATGGGATGAATCTGGTCGCCAAGGAGTTCATCGCGTGCCAGACCGAGGAGCGCGGCGTGCTCGTGCTGAGCCGCTTTGCCGGCGCGTCGGAGGAGATCGATGGCGCGGTGCTCATCAATCCGTTCAACCTCGACGGCTTCGTCGAGGGAATTCGGCGCGCGCTGCACATGAGCGAGGGCGAGCGGCGCGTTCGCATGCATCGCATGCGTCGCCAGCTGCACGAGCGCACGATCTTCGACTGGCTCGCTGCCGTGCTCACGCGCGCGCAGGACATCATCACGGAGCGCGAGCCCGAGAGTGGCGTCGCATGAGCGGAGCAGAAGTCGCCGTGTCGCCCGAAATCGAAGCGCGGCTCGGCGGCACTCCGCTCGTCGTGATGCTCGACGTCGATGGCACGCTGGCTCCCATCGCGCCGCGACCCGAAGATGCGGCAGTCGCACCGGCCACGCGCGCCGTGCTGGAGCGCCTCGTTGCGAGCCGGGGCGTGCACGTGGTCCTCGTCTCCGGTCGCGCGGCGAACGACGCGCGCGGACTCGTCAGCGTGAATGGCGTGTGGACCGTCGGCAATCACGGCTTCGAGATCGTCACGCCCGCGGGCGAGCTCGAGACGGACCCCGATCTCGCGGACCAGTCGGCCGCGATCACGCAGGCCTCGCGCGAGCTCGAGCCGATCGTGGCTGCGGTTGCGGGGGCCCGGCTCGAGAACAAACGCTGGACGCTAACCGTGCACTACCGGCTCGCCGCGCGTGACGCGGTACCGCCGCTCCGCGCGCAGGTGGAGCGCATCGCGCTCGGCCTGCGGTTGCGCATGACCGATGGGAAGGAAGTCGTGGAGGTGCGACCGGTCGCGCACATCGACAAGGGAACGGCGGTCGTGATGATGGGGGAACGGCTGCATGGCTTCGCGGAGAATGCGTC
>DATHJR010000105.1:0-4767 GCA_035286525.1 Gemmatimonadaceae bacterium
AGCGCCCGAAGTCGGTGTCGGAACTCCGCAAGGAGACCAAGCCGCCGAAGGCGAGCGCAGTGACTGGGGCGAAGTCGTAACAAGGTAGCCGTAGGGGAACCTGCGGCTGGATCACCTCCTTTCTGGAGCGATGAGTAGAGCCCCTTCAGGTACTCGAAAATCCTCAAGAATCGTCGCGCCATCATACGAATTGTCACGATCGATTGCCTTTTGCAGCCCCCGGTGCGTTTGCGCGCCGGGGGCTGTGTCGTTTGTGGAGACCGTGTTCGCGTCAGCTCACGGACATCTGTTGTCGTGCCAGGCCTTCACCACGAGCACCGAGTCGACACTGATGATCTCCGGATATGGAGGATCCGACTGCGTCGCCAAACTCGGATACTCCTTCATGCCACGAAGCTCGACGTACGACCCGCGGAGCGTATCGGCGGACGGATCGCGCATGCGGCGACTATCCAACGGCAACAGAGCCTCGAGTTTACCCTGAAGCCCCCATGGAATCGTGCTTCCGCAGCTGACCAGCTCCGGGTAGTCTGGCGAGCCGACGAATCTGCCGCGAAAGGTCTTCGAATTGGCGCTGACTGGCACCAACGAGGAAAGCGTCCGCAGGTCGGCCCACATAGCGTCTGCGCGCTTCGCCTCTACATCATCCTCGCGAACCTTCGTCACGTCGTAGTCGTACTTCCGGTAGTGCACGCCATCGCGTACCTCGACGATGATCTCGGCTCCGTCGTTAATGACGATGTACGGGTTCTTCTTCTGATCGGGAAGCGTCCACACGGAGTCCGATTCGAGTTTACGAAGCAGAGCGGCCCAGTTGGGATCACGCATGAAGCGCGTGATGCAGATGTCCTGGTTCTTGAACGTGCGTACCGTGTCGCACTGCCCCGCGAGCCCGTATCGCGTGGCGGCGCGCTCGGGAATCCCGCTCTCCGCTTCGAACCCCATGTCGAAGTCCCAGAAGCGAATCCATTCGCCTTCGACATGGCCATTGCGAGAGGTGATCCGATAGAAATCGCCGAGCGCCCAGCCGCCGATGAGCCAGAAGCGAAGTTCGCGCGTGTCGGGGGGAAGGATCGTGCGATCTAGTGGCCGCAAGCGTGCGGCAATCTCTACTTCCGAAAAGAACTGCGTCCGTCCAGTGTCGATCTCGCTGTCCGCCTTCGTCAGCGCGGGAGTTTCGAAGACCGATCCTGCTCGCGATCGGTGAGTTGTCGCGCGACACGCGAGGGCGGCGGCCAACACCAGCAGAATTGCGCGCACGAGGCGACCGGGGCGAAGTGATAGCGGCATCACGATGAGATCGGATCAAGTAAGAGCTTTCGCCCTCCGGAGCGCCAGTTCGAGATGCGGAGCGCTGATTGATTTCGACGCGAGCGCGTCTTAATCTTGATGGCTACCGCACAGTGTGGAACTCGAGCTGTCGTTGTTTTCGAATAGCAGGGCCAGTAGCTCAGGTGGTTAGAGCGCACGCCTGATAAGCGTGAGGTCCGAGGTTCAACTCCTCGCTGGCCCATCAGTGACAATCCGCTACAACACCGCGCCACGCGGGCACTTCCTCTGCCCCGTGGCGCGCCGTGCATCTACGATCGCCCTTTCTGCTCTCGAGTCGTTTCGAGGAGTGGTGCAGCAGCCATGTTGCGCGCCGCCCCGTACGCATCCAATGCTTCCCAGCGCGATCAATCCCTGAGAAGAGCAGATCGTTGCACGCGATGCGGCAAAGCGCTACTCGAGGCAATGATTTCCCGCGAATTTGGACGTAACGCGGAAATCGTCGGTGCGGATTTCCATTTGACCGTGCGCTCAAGCCGTCATCGGCGGTCCCAGCACCGTGAGGCCGTACCTCTCGCTGATTTCCGTGAGCACGTCGAGGGCGGGAATTTTCCCCGGCGGCGTCGCAGCCGAAAGTTCGACGAAGAAGCCGCTGAATGCGCCAGGGGTCGTGACGATGAGGAGCCGGGCGGGTGCAGTGGTGAAGTTTTGATATGCATGCACAACGCCTCTGCGCAGGTACACGGTACCGCCCGGGCGCACCGTGTGCCGATTCCCGTCGAGCTCGAAGACAATTTCCCCTTCCAATACGTAGAACAGTTCGTCCTCGCGCGAATGTACGTGTCGCGGAGGCCCGGACATTGGCGGCGCGACGAGATGAAAGAAAGCCATCAGTCCTTCAGAGTCGGCAGCAGATACCTTCACCAATGTTTCCTCACCAACCACGTTCAGCGGCATCGGCGTGCGCCCGTCGGGGGACTCAAGAGCGAAGAAGCGTGTCGTCGAGGTGGCAGTAGTCGTCCCCGTGCTCATATGCACTCCTGTCAAATGTGCGAAAGTCCGGTACTTCCTATCCCCGACGTGCGCGCCTGGCGCGAGCGCGCGCGCTTACGATCGTCGCGTCCATAGCTGTGGCGGCTGCCTCGCGAGCGTCTGTCGCGGACAACCGTCCGCGATCACGCAGCATCTGCCAGAATGGAGCACTGTAGATCGCCACTGCAGTGGCCACTAGTCGGTTGCCTTCAGCGCGCGACAGGTCAGCAATCAACGCGGCGAGGCTGCGTCGAAAGGCTGCGCGCCCCTCGGCCGACCCATGCACGGGATACGCCGAGTTTGCGGAGGTAGCGAGTGACGTGCGGACAAGCGCCGCGTGCTTCTCGAACTGATCGAACAAACCACGAAGCATCGGTACGATCTCTTCTTCTGTGGACGGCCAGCGCGTTCCCGTTTCGTCGCGCAGCCGCTCCCACAATGCGCCCGTGAGATCGTAGCGGGTCGGGAAGTGGCGAAACACCGTTCGCGCGGCGACGCCCGCGCGTTCCGCTACGGCTTCGTGTGAGAGGGGGATGCCAATCTCTTCACGCAGCATTTGCAGTGCGGAATCGAGGATCGCGCGCCGAGTTGCTGCTCTCTGGCGAGTTGCGGCAGAAGGCGGACGTGACCCAGGCATGTCAGTATCGTGACATCATGTCAGTTGACTGTCAAGACCCCTCGAAGCTGCAGAGATTACGAGCCAAGAAGCTGTGTGCGGTTCTCCCGCCACTGTATACGTCACAGGACGTCGCCGACATTTCATGCTGCTCGTCGCCGCACTATGCTGCATCATCACTGTTAGATTCGCGATCCCAGGGCTTAACGTTCTCACTCACAACGCCCGGGTCGCGGTTCGAGTCCCGTACAGCGACGTTCCACGCACCGCTCACGGTTATCTGAGAAGAAAATGCGTGAGTGATACACGCATCGATGTTCGGATCAGAGAGTGTGGTTTGGAGGCGTGCAGGTGCTTTCCATTCCGCTCTCACGCGGACCGACTGCGAGCAAAAGGCCATTGAGACGCGGACTTGCTCGCGTTTCAAGCGCCGCCCGCATCATCGCTTCGTCTACTTTCAGATCGCTTTGAACACGGTCTGCGCATCCTTCAAGCCTCTCAGGTGGCAGAGGTCGCGAAGGGGGTGTACGCCTTCGCCCTGTCGCTGGGATTCCACTTGACCGTCGGCGCGTACCTCCGACCCGTCCATGGTCTGAAGCTTGCGCTTAGGCGAAGAGAAAGCACCGCTCCGACGCAGACTCATCGACAGCTTCAGCCCAGCTGAGTGCGCAGCTGCCCACCAACATGCACTCGAACCACGAGGTCGACGCGGTGATGCATCAATTCCCGAGCGCAAATAGAGTCGTCGCCAAGTGAGCCACCCGCGCGCCACAGAGGCATACCGCCCCGACGTGGATGGCCTCCGTGCTGTCGCCGTCCTCTCCGTCATCTTCTTCCATCTCTCCAAACCGCTCCTCCCCGGCGGCTTTCTCGGCGTCGACATCTTCTTCGTCATCTCCGGGTATCTCATCACTCGGAACATCCTGCAGGGGGTCGAGCTCGGCACCTTCTCGATCCTCGAGTTCTATCGGCGACGGATCAAGCGCATCGCGCCCGTGATGCTCGTTGTCGTTGCGTTCACCCTCATCGCGTCCCAGCTGCTGCAGCTACCCGAAGATGCACGCACGACCGCCAAGTCGGCGGTCTTCTCGCTGGCCTCACTTGCCAATGTCTACTTCTGGAAGTTCCAGGACACGAGCTACTTCGCGATCGACAGCTCTCAGATTCCGCTGCTCCATCTCTGGTCGCTCGGCGTCGAAGAACAATTCTATCTGATCTGGCCCGCTCTGCTGCTGGTCACGTACCGCGCAACTCGTGCGAGAAGGTTCTTCGGCGCAGCAGCGGCCGTCGCCGCGGCATCGTTCCTCATGGGCGACCTGCTCTACGATCGGGCTCCGTCGTTTGTCTACTACATGCTGCCCACGCGAGCCGGAGAGCTGCTGATGGGCGCGCTCGTCGCGATCGCGGTAGTGCGGCAGGTTGAGCGCCGCATCGCATCGGCCGCGATTCCCGCGATCGCCACGATCGGGGCAGTGGTCCTCGTCGCGAGCTTCTTCCTGATCAACGAGCAGCAGCCGTTCCCCGGCTGGAGGGCCGTTCCGCCAACGGCAGCAACGGCGTTGCTCATTCTCGCCGGCCACTGCCGTGATAACGCATGGTCACGCGTGCTGGCGTGGAGGCCGCTAGTCTGGGTTGGATTGATCTCCTATTCCGCGTACCTCTGGCACTGGCCGCTACTATCCCTGTACCGCTACGGATACGGCGAGCCGAGCATCATCGCGGGCGGAGTCATCTTCGTCTCGACACTCGCTCTGGCATGGTTGACATTCCGATTTGTCGAGCAGCCCACCCGGCGCTCGTCGGCGTCGTTGTCGCGTGTGTTCGTGCGGCAGTACGCCCTGCCGGCCGGC
>DATHJR010000106.1:0-5717 GCA_035286525.1 Gemmatimonadaceae bacterium
CGCCCTGAGCACCGGCGAGAGACTCGTCGTCCAGCCACGCTTCACCGGGGCACTGCTCATCGACGACGGATCGCTTCCGGCAGAGTCGCTGCGGTACATCGCTGTGGCCTTCCAGCTCGACGATGGCCGTACGCTCGCCTACCGCGACATCCGGCGCCTGGGCACCCTCGCGCTCATGTCCCCGCGCCGATTTGCGGAATTCGACTCCGCTTTGGGTCCCGAGCCGCTTGACCCAGCCTTCACAGCGCAGCATCTATCGGGAATTCTTCGGGATTCCAGACAGGCGGTGAAGAAGTTGTTGATGGATCAGCGGAAAATTGCAGGAGTGGGCAACATCTACGCGAACGAGGCGCTCTGGCGCGCCGGAATCGATCCGTCGCGAGCATCGCACTCGGTCGATGACGAAGAGGCACGCGGGCTTCACCGGGAGCTCACCGCCGTGCTGCGCGAGGCCATCGAGGCGCGGGGCACGAGCTTCCGCGACTACCGGGACGCCTCGGGCGCCCGCGGCGGGTTTTCCGAGCGGCTCACCGTTTATGGGCGAGGCGGGCTTCCCTGCCCCACATGCGGCGCCGCGCTCGTCGACACGAGCGCCATCGACGGCCGCACCACCGTGTTCTGCGCGTGGTGCCAGCGGTGAGCCGCAAATCGATGCGCCGACCGAAGACGCCGGACGACCAGCTCGCCATCATGCGCGCCAGCATTCGCTCTGATTGCGTCGACCGTCCGGGTATCTATCGCATGCACTCCGCCGACGGCGAGATCGTGTACGTCGGAAAATCGAAGAGGATTCGAACGCGGCTGCTCAGCTACTTTCGCTGTTCCTTCCCGGAGGACAAGGGCGCCCGCATTCTGCGCGACGCCGTTCGCATCGACTGGGAGTACGCGCCGAGTGAGTTCGCGGCGCTGCTGTTGGAGCTGCAGCAGATCAAGCGGCATCGCCCGCGCTTCAACGTCGCGATGAAGCGCGACGATCGAAACTTCGTGTTCATCAAGGTGGTGAAGAGCCCGGCGCCGAAGCTCCTCGTCGTGCGCGGTGCGAGCGACGACAGCGCGCCGCACTACGGTCCCTTCCAGGGCGCGCGGGCGGTGAACGATGCGGTACGCGAGCTGCACGACGTGCTCTCGATGCGCGACTGCTCGCTCGACACGAAGATGCACTTCGCCGACCAACGCGAGCTCTTCCAGCTGATGACTCGCACGCCGGGCTGCATTCGTTACGAGGTGAAGAAGTGTCTGGGACCGTGCGTTGGCGGATGCACGGAGCACGAGTATCAGCAGCGCGTCGCGCTGGCCCGCGCCTTTTTGGACGGCCACGACGACGGTCCGCTCGCGACCCTGCGCCACGAGATGGTGGTGGCGAGCGACAAGATGGAATTCGAGCGCGCCGCGTCGATGCGCGACAAGCTGCAGCGGCTCGAGGCGCTCAAGCAGCAATTCCTGCGCTTTCGCTTCGCGGTGGAAACACTGTCGTTCATCTACACGGTGCCGGGCTACGGTGGCGAAGATCGCGTCTATCTGATCCGCCGAGGACGCGTGCGAGCGGAAGACATTCCGCCGCAGGCCGATCGCGACCACCGACGTCTCGCGCATCTCACCGAAGCCGTGTACGGAACCACGGAGCGAGATACGGCGCAGATCCCGACGCACGAGATCGACGAGCTCCTGCTCCTTTCCTCGTGGTTCCGGCGCTTTCCCGCGGAGCTCACGCGCACCGTTCGCGCGGCGGACGTTGGCCTCACTCGAGTCACTGCCTCCGCGGCGCGAACACGCAAGTCGCTGCCGCCGCTCCCCGACCAGCGCGCCGCGATCAGCGCCTAGTTTTTCGGAGCCGACGACTCCTCGGCGACCTCCGCCGCTCCGAAGGGCACGACGATCTCGATGCGCGCGGGCACCTTGAGTCCATCGAATTCCGCGGGCACGAAGCGCATGTGCGCGATCGCGCGCATCGCCGCATCCGCGTAGCGGTCGTCACTCGGATCGTCGACCTGCGCCGTCGCGGTGTCGACGCGCCCCGCCGCCGATACCACCGCTCGCACGGTGACGGTGCGTGGTTGCGCGATCGCCCAATCCGGCTTTTCGTGCCATGCATTGTCCGGGAACGCAACCGCCGGGCACCGCGTGTGCGTTGCGACGAAGGGTGATCCATCTTCGTGCTGGCCGAACGTCACCAGCACCTTGAGCGAGTCCGGCATACCGGCGGGAGTCGGCGAACGATCAGCATCGGTGGGCGAGAGCGCGAGCGCGGCATCGATGCGCTGGTCGAGTGCGCGCTGGCCCGTGCTCACCGCAGCCATGCGTCGCGCCAGCGTGCCGTCGCGCAGGAGCAGTGCGCCATACACAGCCGCGCGGGGCGGATCGCCCGCGCTCATCCCGACGCGGCGCGCGATCGTCTGCGCGAGCGCCGCGAAGTACTGCGTGTCCGCCGCGGTGAGCGCGCGCGCGTCGAGCGACGCGACGAGAACGCCCTCCGACATGAGCCGGCTGCACTTTCGCGCGACAGTCACACCGCTCGGGAGCGTCACGCTCTGTGCCAGCGCCTGCTGCGCGTCGGCCGAATTGGAAAGCGTGCACGCAAGTACAGCGAAGAGCGCCAGGGCTCGCCGCATGAAGTCCTCCGGATTTCGAGATTCGCCCCTAGGTGGGCAGTGACACGATCTCCACCTCGGCCACCCCGTCACGTATCGTCAATCGCGCAACGCTCGGCATCAGATGGAAGCGGCGCGGACCTGCCGCACCCGGGTTGATGACGAGTCGACCCTCCCGCCGCGTAACCGATTGGCGATGCGTGTGGCCGTACACGATGACGTCTGCACCAAAGCGTTCCAGCAGCGCATCGGCAGTGAGTCGTCCTGACTCGTGCCCGTGTTGCACCTGTATCAACACGCCACCCACGTCGCGAACGATCTGCGCGGAGAGACGCGGATTCCCCAAAGCGTCGGTGTTGCCGTACACAGCCTCGACGGGCGCTATTAGAGAGAGCTCATCGAGAATGTCATCGCCGCCCACGTCGCCGGCGTGGAGGATGAGGTCGACATCGCGAAACGCCTCGTGCACGCCGGCGCGCAGCTGGCCGTGGGTATCCGAAATGAGCCCGACGAGGTGAACGCCGTCAGCCTTCCTCATGAGGCTCCGCACCCCAACGCTTCGCGAGCGAATGCTCGACACCGGCATGATCGAGCACGCGCGCCACGACGAAGTCGACGAGATCTGGAATCCCGCGCGGCGAGTTGTAGAATCCCGGCGCCGCCGGAAGCACGACCGCTCCCGCGCGCGTGAGCCGCAGCATGTTCTCGAGATGGATGACGCTGAGCGGCGTCTCGCGCACGACGACGATGAGTGGACGGCGCTCCTTGAGCGTGACGTCGCCGGCGCGCTCGACCAGAGAGCGCGACGTGCCCGCGGCGATCGCGGCGAGCGTTCCCATCGAGCACGGACAGATGATCATCCCGCGCGTGCGCGCCGACCCGGACGCGGGCGCGGCGCCGCGATCCTCTGCGTCGAAGAGCGTGACGTATCGATCGAAGAGATCCGGATTCGTGCGCTCGCGCAGCTCCTGGAGCGAGCCGATGCCCGACTCCAACTGCAGGAGGCGCCATCCGTGCGACGAGATCATAAGCCACACGCGCTCCTGGGCGCGCACGAGCGCCTCGAGCAGCCGCACCGCGTACGGCGCTCCAGACGCGCCCGTGATCGCGACGACGATCGGTGCGCGCTCGCTCATTGAGCGAACACCCGTCCCGCGAGCACGAAGCCGAAGAAGGTCAGACTCAAGACACCGTTCATCGTGAAGAACGCCGCGTCGAGACGAGAGAGGTCCGCGGGACGAATGAGCGAGTGCTCGTAGATGAGCAGCAGCGCAACCACACTCACACCGGCCCAGTAGAACGCGCCCGCGCCGATTCCGATGCCGGCCAACGTGAGCATCGCTACGGTGCCGACGTGCAGCGCGCGTGCGATCGCGATCGCCGGTCCCGTACCGTAGCGCGCAGGGAGTGAGTGCAGCCCGTGCGCGCGGTCGAACTCGATGTCCTGCAGCGCGTAGAAAATGTCGAAGCCGCCTCCCCAGCTCATCACTGCGGCGGCGAGCGCGACGAGCACCCACCAGGGCCTGCTCCACGCTCCGGTCACCGCGAGATAGCCACCCACCGGCGCGATCGACATGCCGATGCCGAGTGCGAGGTGCGCGAAGCGGGTGAATCGTTTGGTGTAGCTGTAGAAGAGAACCCATCCCAACGCGAGCGGGGACAGTGCGAAGCAGAGCGGGTTGAGCATCCACGCGGCGCCGATGAAGATCGCGGATGCGGAGAGCACGGCCAGCGAGGCCTCGCGCAGCGACATGGCGCCGCTCGGCAGCTCGCGCGCCGCAGTGCGCGGATTGAGGGCGTCGATGTGGCGGTCCGCGATGCGATTGAATCCCATCGCGGCAAAGCGGGCGGCGGTGAAGGCGACGGCGACCCAGAGGATGTCGATGAGGCGTACCTCTTTGACATAACTGGCGATCGTAACCCCCACCAACGCGAATGGCAGTGCGAACAGCGTATGCGGCAGCTTCACGAAGTTCGCATACCGCACCAGCCGCGACGTCCCCCCGAATGTCTGCCCCTCTCGCCCAGGCGATGTCACCGGCGCGCTCATCGCTTCGGCTCCACACGATTACCGGAGCTGGAGCGCGCGACGGAAATCCGCGGGCCCAGCCCCAGCTGCGCCCAGATAGCGTCCACCGTTGCCTTCGTCCCTGCATCCATCTCGATCACCCTCGGCCACTCCCGCGAGAACCCCTCCTCCGGCCACTTCCTCGTCGCGTCGATCCCCATCTTCGAGCCGTACGTGAACGCTCGGCTCGAGTGGTCGAGCACATCCACCGGTCCCATCGTGAAACGCGCGTCGCGCTCGGGATCGATGTTGTTGAGCGCCACCCACCACGCCTCGCGCGTATCCCGAACGTTCACCCAGCTGTCGACGACAACGAGAATCTTCGCGAGCGACATCAGCCCCTGCCCCCACATCGCGTTCATCACCTTGTACGCCTGCCCCGGATACTGCTTGTCGATCGACACGAACACGAGGTTGTGAAAAATTCCCTCCGCCGGCATGTGATAGTCGACGATCTCGGGGACGGTGAGCTTGAGGAGCGGGAGAAAAATTCGCTCGGTCGCGTGGCCGAGGTAGAAATCTTCCATGGGCGGCCGGCCGACGATCGTAGTCGCGTACACCGGATGCTCCCGCATCGTGATCGCGGTGACGTGGACGAGCGGATAGAGATCAGCCAACGAATAGAACCCCGTGTGGTCGCCGAATGGACCCTCCATTACGAGAGACTCGGCAGGATCGATGTAACCCTCGATCACGAACTCCGCATCGGCCGGCACCTCGAGATCGCAGGTGAGCGCCTTCACGAGCCGCACCGGCGCCTTGCGCAGGAATCCGGCGAAGAGAAACTCGTCGATCGTCGGCGGAAGCGGCGCGGACGCGGAGTACACGCTCGCGGGATCCGCCCCGATCGCGATGCACACCGGCATCTGCTCGCCGCGCTCGGCCATCTCGCGCCAGTGCGCCGCGCCCACCTTGTGCCGCTGCCAGTGCATCGCGAGCGAGTCGCTTCCCATCTGCTGCACCCGATACATCCCCACGTTGCGGATGCCGCGCACCGGATCCTTCGAGATCACCATCGGAAGCGTGATGTACGGGCCGCCATCCCCGGGCCAGCACGTGAT
>DATHJR010000107.1:0-2441 GCA_035286525.1 Gemmatimonadaceae bacterium
TCGTCGCAATACTTCGGCTATCTGCCGCGGATGCGTTTCGCCATCAAACCAGTCCCGCCCGATCTCGCACCGTTTTATACTTCAGGCCGGGGCGGCCCGGGCGTTTACCTCCTGAACACCTACGACCTGCCGCATCGTCCGCTCTACAATCTGCCCGCGCTCACCCTGCACGAGTCCGCGCCGGGACACGCATTCCAGATTCCGATCGCGCTCGAGCACAAGAACCAGCCGGACTTTCGGCGGTTCGACTACATCTCCGCGTACGGCGAAGGGTGGGCGCTTTATTGTGAAAAGCTGGGCCAGGAAATGGGGATGTACGAGACGCCATACGAGCGCTTTGGGATGCTCGGTTATCAGATCTGGCGCGCTGCGCGACTCGTTGTCGACACCGGCCTCCATTCGAAAGATTGGACGCGCGAACAGGCGCTCAAGTACATGCACGATTACACCGCGCTACCCGAGCATGAGATCGAAACCGAGGTGGACCGTTACATCGCCTGGCCCGGGCAAGCCCTCTCTTATTATATGGGCGAGCTGGCGATCGTGCGTGCCCGCGAAAAAGCTGAGAAAACGCTCGGAGCGAAATTCAACATCCGCGCGTTCCACGATGCCGTGCTCGAGCTCGGCTCGGTACCGTTGCCCGTTGTCACGGCGCGGGTCGACCGTTTCATCGCCGAAGACGGCAAAGGCCCTTACCCGGATATGGAGTGAGCAGGTCTCTCTTCATCGAAAGCGCGCCGCTCGCCGAGACGTATAGCTCGTACATCGACCACTTAAAACGGAAATACGAAATCGTAGGAGAAGCGCTGAATTAATCAGCGCCGATTGCGCTTTTCGATTGGACCTTCGGTGCCTGCCGCGCCATAGCCTTGCGGAGGCGGGTTGGGCGTTCGACGTTCGAGGTTCCCATGGCAGAGACGTCAGCTGCAGTCGTCGCGAGCGCGAACAACCTTTCCGTCAAATACGGCACCCAGGTCGTCCTCGACGGCGCGACGATTGCCTTCACCGAGGGCGAACACATTGGGCTCGTCGGCCGCAATGGCTCGGGCAAATCGACATTTCTTCAGATCGCGGCGGGCGTGGCGCAAGCCGATTCAGGTGAATTCACATGCCGGCGTGATCTCGTCACCGGCTACATGCCACAACTTTCCGGCTTGGAGGATGCGGCCACGGTCCATGCGAACATTCTCAGCGGCGCGCAGCGGATCCTCGACCTCATCGCCGAATACGAACGCGTCCCGGGCGACAGCCAGCTCAGCGACACGCTCCTGAACCAGATTAGCGAGGCCGACGGTTGGAGTTTGGAACACCGGATCAAGTCGCTCATCGCGAATCTGCACGCTCCGGAATCCGATCGCGTCGTGGGCACGCTCTCCGGCGGAGAAAGACGCCGCGTCGCGCTTTGCCGGGCGCTTCTCGCGCGTCCCGATTTTCTGATTCTCGACGAACCGACCAATCATCTCGATACCGGCTCGATCGAATGGCTGGAAGATTTTCTCGCGCGTTATGCCGGCACCTGTTTGTTCGTCACGCACGATCGCTATTTTCTCGATCGGGTGGCGACGCGGATCGTTGAGCTATCGCGCGGCCAGTTCACCAGCTACGACGGCAACTACACCGATTACCTGCTCGCGCGCGTGGAGCGAAAAGCGGTCGAGGAGGCGCAGGAACATCAACGGCAGAAGTTTCTAAAACGGGAACTGCAATGGGTGCGCCGGGCGCCCCGTGCGCGCCGGACGAAATCGGTGGACCGCGTGGAACGTTATTTCGAAATGGCCGCGCAGGAAGCGCCTGAGGCGGAGCTCGACGTCGAGTTGATTATCCCCACGCCGCCGAAGCTCGCGAATCGCATCATCGAATTGCGCGACGTGAGCGTGGAGCTCGGTGGCCGCACGCTTTTTCAGCACGTGAATCTCAATCTCGTTGCCGGGGAACGCCTGGGGGTTGTCGGCCGCAACGGGCTCGGTAAATCCTCGCTATTAAAAGTCATTCTGCGGGAACTGCCCGCCGCCAGCGGTGCCGTGGAGATCGGCGCGCGGACCCAGATCAATTACGTCGATCAAAATCGGCTGCTCCTCGACGATGAGAAAACGGTTTGGGAAGAAGTCGGCAGCGGCGGTGAACACGTCACGCTCGGCGAGCAAAGCATCACGTTGCGCGCTTATCTGAGAAGGTTTCTTTTCAGCGAAGACCGCATCAACACGAAGATATCGCAGCTCAGCGGCGGCGAACGGAGCCGGGTGCTGCTCGCAAAAATCCTGAAGCGCGGCGGCAATGTTTTGATGCTCGACGAACCGACGAACGATCTCGATCTCGGAACATTGCGCTTACTCGAGGAAGCGCTCGTCGCTTTCGGCGGCTGCGTCATCGTAGTGAGTCACGATCGCTATTTTTTGAATCGCGTTTGCACCTCGATTCTCGCTTTCGAAGGCGAAGGCCGC